>CAJFNE010000001.1 GCA_904393855.1 uncultured Oscillibacter sp.
GAAGGGCTTCCCCAGCTCCTGAAGCTCCCGGATCACCCGCTCCTCCGCCTCCAGGTAGTCCTCCCGGGGGATGTCGGAGATGGTGCCGTCGGTGGTGATCACCACGCCGATGGTGGAGTGCTCGGCAATGACTTTCCGGGTGCCGATCTCCGCCGCCTCGGTCATGGGGATCTCATGGTCAAACCAGGGGGTCGTCACCATCCGGGGGGCGTCGTCCTCATACTGGCCAATGGCGCCCCGAACCATATAGCCCACGCAGTCGATAAGCCGCACGGAGAAGCTGGCCCCGTCCGGCAGCTGGATCTGGGCCGCCTCTTCCGGGACGAATTTCGGCTCCGCCGTCATGATGGTCCGGCCGGAGCCGCTCTGGGGCAGCTCATCCCGGGCCCGTTCCTTGCGGTAGACGTTGTCGATGTTGGGAATCACCTGGGTCTCCATGAACCGCTTGATGAAGGTGGATTTTCCGGTGCGCACCGGGCCCACCACGCCGATGTAAATATCCCCCGCCGTGCGGGTGGCAATATTCTGGTAGATCGTGGTATTCATAGCATCCCGTCCTTTTTCCGATCTTGTTTCCACTCTATGTCCCCGATGAGAAAAGTATGACGGCCCGTCTCTCTTTGTTTAAAACGCACAAAAAACGCGGCCGCACTTCTCCCCACTTCTTCCGATTCCCGGCTTTACACCGAAAATTTAATATGATAAACTGCTACTGTATTAAACGAAGCGGTCGCTTCGGAATTTTTTGGAGGATTGTACTATGAAAAAAGTATGGGCGCTGCTGCTGGCAGCCGCGATGACCCTGTCTCTGGCCGCCTGCGGCGGCGACACTTCCACAGACGAGACCACCGATGATACCAACCAGACCACGGAGGACACCGTCGATACCGGCGAGGGAAGCGACCTGGCCTATGTCCAGGACAAGGGTACCCTGGTTGTGGGCATTACGTACTTTGAACCCATGGACTACAAGGCCGAGGGCAGCGACGAGTGGATCGGCTTTGACGCCGACATGGCCAAGGCCTTTGCCGAGAGCCTGGGCGTCACCGCTGAGTTCATCGAGATCACCTGGGACTACAAGGTGGAGGAGCTGGAGTCCAATAACATAGACTGCGTGTGGAACGGCATGACCCTCACCGACGAGGTCACCTCCGCCATGGCCACCTCCACCCCCTACTGCACCAACTACCAGGTGCTGGTCTATCCCGCGGACCAGGCGGCCGAGTTCGAGGGCCTCACCTCCCTGGAGGGGCTGACGGTGGCCGTGGAGTCCGGCTCTGCCGGCGAGGATGCCGCCGAGGCCCTGGGTGCCACCACCGTGCCGGTCCAGTCCCAGGCCAACACCTTGATGGAGGTCTCCGCCGGTACCTCTGATGCCGCCGTGATCGATGTGCTGATGGCCGCCGCCATGACCGGAGAGGGTACCAGCTATGACAGCCTGACTTACAGCCTGAATCTGAACGATGCCCAGGGCCTGGAATCCGAGCAGTACGGCGTGGGCTTCCGGAAGGGCTCCGATCTGGTGGATGCGTTCAACACCTTCTGGGCTGAGGAGGTTGCCAGCGGCGCCGCTCTGGAAATCGCCACCACCTATGGCCTGCAGGACGCCGTGATCCTGGAATAATCCCTTATCCCCGCATTCTGACAAAGGCAGAGGGCGTCCGCTCTCTGCCTTTGGCTGGCTTTTCATCCCCATAGATAGAGAGGACGATTTCCTTGTTCACCATGTTCACCTCGTTCATAACTTCCAATGAATTTCAAACGGTCATCGCCGCCCTGAACACCGGCTTTGTCAAGACCGTCGAGCTGTTCTTCATCACGCTGGTGGGCGCGCTGCCCCTGGGCCTGGTGATCAGCTTCGGCTCCATGAATCAGATGCGGCCTTTTGGCTGGCTGTTCCAGGCGCTGGGCATGATCCCCCGGAACAGATTTACCCGGTGGCTGAATGGCTTTCGTCCCATCAGCCTGGTGTGCCGGCTGCTGGTGTGGGTGATCCGGGGCACGCCGCTGGTGCTGCAGATCATCATCCTGTTCTATGTGCCGGGTATGAAGGACCTCTTCTCCTGGCCCAGCGGTGAGACGGGCCGCATGACGGCGGTGTGCGTGGCCTTCATCCTGAATTACGCCTGCTACTTCTCCGAGATCTACCGGGGCGGCATCCAGGGGGTCCCCGTAGGCCAGCAGGAGGCCGGCCAGGTGCTGGGCATGACCAAGCGGCAGATTTTCTTCAAGATCACCCTGCTGCAGATGGTCAAGCGCATCGTCCCTCCCATGTCCAACGAGATCATTTCCCTGGTGAAGGATACCTCTCTGGCCCGGGTCATCGCCCTGCAGGAAGTCATCTGGATGGGCGAGTCTTTCATGAAGGGCAACTCTGGCTACTCCGGCCTGATCTGGCCGCTGTTCTTCACGGCCGTCTACTACCTGGTCTTCAGCGGCATTGTCACGCTCCTGCTGAGCTGGCTGGAGAAGAAGCTGAATTATTTCCGCTGAGAGGAGGCGCGCGTATGACAATTTTAGAAGTCAAGAATCTGGAAAAGCACTTCGGCGCCACCCAGGTGCTGAGCGACATCAGCTTCACCCTGGAGGAGGGCCAGGCCCTGGCTATCATCGGCTCCTCCGGCAGCGGCAAGACCACTCTGCTGCGGTGCCTGAATTTTCTGGAAACTCCCAGCGGCGGCTCCATCTCCGTCCGAGGAGAGACTCTGTTCGACGCAGACGACCCCGCTACACAGCGGGAGAGCGAGGTGCGGAAGAAGCGCCTCCACTTCGGACTGGTGTTCCAGTCCTTCAACCTCTTCCCTCAGTACACGGCGCTGCAGAATGTGACGCTGGCCAAGGAGCTGCTGGCCCAGGAGCAGCCGGACTTCAAGCAGAACAAGCGGGAGATCCTCTCCCAGATTCAGGAGGAGGGCCGGGAGCTGCTGGCCAAGATGGGGCTCAGTGACCGGGCGGGCCATTATCCCCACCAGCTCTCCGGCGGTCAGCAGCAGCGGGTGGCTATCGCCCGGGCCTTGGCGCTGCACCCGGACATTCTCTGCTTTGACGAGCCCACCTCCGCCCTGGACCCGGAACTAACCGGCGAGGTGCTGAAAGTCATTCGGAACCTGGCGGAGCAGCGGACCACCATGATCATCGTCACCCATGAGATGGCCTTTGCCCGAGATGTCTCGGACCAGCTGATCTTCATGGACGGCGGCATCATCGTGGAGCAGGGCGATCCCCACCAGGTGATCGACCACCCCCGGGAGGAGCGGACCCGCCAGTTCCTCTCCCGGTACAGTGAGCAATACGAGCAATAAAAGCCAGGTCCCCACATCCAGCGGATGTGGGGACCTGATTCTATGTTCCGTCCCGCGGTAGGCGCAGCCTCGCCGCCCGTCTGCACTCCGCGACAGCCGGACCCGACTGCCGTGTGGAATACCCGGACCTACGCCGGGGCTGGTAACGAGATAGAATTCTTTTGGTCCTTTTCCTCTGCGAGGCAAGAGCCTGCCATATCCCACGGCTGGCATCGCCTCGCCGCCCTTCGTTCCCCGTGACAGCCAGACCCGGTTACCGAGCGGCAGGCCCGGACCTACGCCGGGGCTGGTAACGAGCTAGAATTCTTTTGGCCCTTTTCCTCTGCGAGGCAAGAGCCTGCCATATCCCACGGCTGGCATCGCCTCGCCGTCCGTATGCACTCCGTGACAGCCAGACCCGGTTACCGAGCGGCAGGCCCGGATCCACGCCGAGGCCGGTAACGAGCTAAAATTCTTTTGGTCCTTTTCTTTTAAGAAAAGGACGCCCGTTTCCGGGGGATCAGCAGCAGTTTCTCCCGGGGAATCTCCGTCTCCGCCTCCAGCTGATTGGCGGCCAGGATGGCGGCGATGGTGGTGTTGTAGGCTTTTGCCATGTCCCAGGCACTCTCCTGCCGCCCCAGGCACCGCAGGACCAGGGACGGCGCGCCGCTGGTATCCCGCGTCTTCTCCGCGTCCAGCTTGGCGGAGGCAATGCACACCCGCTTTACCTGGCTGACCGCCTCCACTCGGAAGTCCACTGGGAACCGGACCTCAATGCCCCGGTCCCCCAGGCTGCCTTGCACATCCTCCGGGCACAAGGCCCGGGCGGTGACGCGGCAGTCCTCCGGCAGCTCCACCTGGCAGGAGACATCCACGCTTCGCTCCGCCGCCAGGGGCACACCACCCTCGTCCAGATACAGCGCCCGGATGGTCACGGAGGTCCGCAGCAGCGCCGTCTCCCCTTCCCGGCTGACAGACACCGGGCCGCACACCGCCGCCAGGGACAGGATGGATTCCGCCAGCACCCCGATCTCCAAGACCTCCCGCACAGTCTGCCGGCGGGTCATAGTATCGTAAAGGCTGGTGAGATTCAGAGGCGCGGCCTCATAGGCGGTCTCATAGGCGGTGGAGTACAGGTCATGCAGCAGCGTCAGTTCCCTGGCTTCCCGCAGCAGCGCTGTGGCATGGAGATACAGTGTCACCGCGATCTGCCGCCCCTCCGGGTCGTCGCCGTCAATCTGCAGGTCCGCCCCGGTAAGCTGCAGCTGCAGGGAGACCAGGCCATCCTCCCCGGCCCCCTCCACCTCCATGATCTGAGAGAAAGGCAGCTCCCCGGACGTGGAGCAGTACTTCCCATCTGCGGTTCGGTAGAGGAGGGTGACCGTAAAGACGCCCTTTAGAATCAGCTTATTGCCTACGATTTTCGTCTCCGTCACGCAGCCGCATACCTGGCTGTCCAGCAGTTCCACAGCTCCATCTCGGCCTGGGGAGAGGTTCATCTCCTCTGTAAAGGTAAAATCCTTTTCGGCTATTTGCGTCAGGAAGATGGCGTGCTGCTGCTCCTGCTGCTTCTCCACGCAGAGAGAATCCTCCGCTTCCACATCGGTGCAAAAGGCCGCCTGGATTTTCTGATAGCCGGTGAGGCGGGTCACCAGCTTGCAGTGGGTGAAGATCTTCCGGGGGTTCAGCATCCGGCTCTCCAGAAACTCCACCTCGGTCTCCGCGCACAGGCAGGTGCACCCTGGCAGGCCCCGCCCATCGCTCTCCGCGGTGAAAGGCATGGCGAATTCCAGGGACCGGATGCCGCCGGCCCCGTCCGGTGTGTACAGTACCGTCACCCGCACTGTGCCGGAGACCTCCGCCTTGCCGTCCCGCAGCTCCCGGCTGTGTATGTAGACCTTCCCGTCGGTGACGATGATCCGGGCGATGTCCGGGCAGTAGTCCGGCACGATGGTCTCCGCGGTCTCCTCCTGAGTCAAGACCAGCTCCCCGCCTGTCTCGTATGCGTCCAGGCACGCTTTTTTCAATTCCAGTTCCATGAAGGCTTCCTTCCTTTCCCGGCAGTTCATGTCCCATCCTATGAACCGCCGGGGACGGTTATGCCTTGATGCGGAACAATTTCCGCAGGATTCCCCGCAGTGCCTTGGGAGATTTCCAGACCACGATGTTCATCAAAGCGCCTCCTTTCTAACGCCGGCAGCAAGCGCAGCCGCATGCGATCAGCAGGATGGCCACCAGGAACATCAGCGCGCCCACCGGAAATACCGCCGCGATCAGAATCCCGGCCCCCAGTGCCACCGCGCAGATGCCCAGCAGCCAGCATCCGCCTCCTCGATCTCCTCGAAACATTGCGCTGCGCCTCCTCTCCTGCACCAGTATACGCGGCAGGCGGCGGAGGGTGAAACACAATCTCCAGATAAAAGTGAAAAGATAAAAGATTTGGTGTCCGGCGAAGTCGGACGGCTCAAAATTGCCGCTGCGGGCGGCACCACAACTTTTATCTCATATCTCTTATCTTTTATCTCAAAAAAGTTCCGCCGCGTCTGTGACGCGGCGGAACTTTCCATTCAGGTACGCCGTTTCTTCTCCTGCCAGTCCTGCAGGGGCTTCAGCTCCTCATAGAGGCGCAGATAGCTCAGGTGGCGGCTCTTTTGAATCTCCCCTGCCCGGATCGCCTCCAAAACAGCGCAGCCTTTTTCCTTAGTGTGGCTGCACCCCTGGAACCGGCACTGGTCCAGGTAAGGGCGAAACTCCCGGAAGGTCTCTGGCAGATGGTGTTTCAGCTCCAGATTCAGCTCGTCGGTTTCAAAGGAGGAGAACCCCGGGGAGTCCACCACCTCCGCGCCGCAGTTCAGGCGGTACAGCTCCACGTGCCGGGTCGTGTGCCGGCCCCGGCCCAGGGCGTCGCTAACCTCCCCTACCTGGAGATGAAACTCCGGGTCCAGCGCGTTCAGGATACTGGATTTCCCAACGCCGGAGTTGCCTGTAAAGGCAGAAAGCTTTCCGGAAATTAAGCTCTCCAGTTCCGGCAGTCCCTCCCCGGTCACGGCACTGACCCGCACCGTGGGGAAGCCGGCGGCTGTGTAGATTCGATACAGCTCGTCGGCAGGGTCCAGGTCACACTTGTTCAGCAGTACGACGACCTCGCAGTTCTTCAAAGCCGCGATGGCGGCCACCCGGTCAATGAGGAACGGGTCCGTCCGGGGGACGGCGCCGGAGGCCACCACCACCAGCTGGTCGATGTTGGCCACGGCGGGCCGGGCGAAAGCATTCCGGCGGGGCAGGATCTTCTCCACGAAGCCCTCGCCGCCTCCCAGCTCCCGGACCTCCACCCGGTCCCCCACCAGGGGGCTGACGCCCTCCCTGCGGAACTTGCCCCGAGCCCGGCAGGTGAGCAATTCCCCGCCGTCCGTATGCACGTAGTAGAAGCCGCTCAGGGCCTTCTGAATCCGTCCCTCAGCCATAGTATCCGTCGATCGTATAGGTCTCGTCGAAGAACATCTCGTCATCCAGGTAGGCCTGGATGCGGGTCTCCCCCGATCCGCTGATCTCAATGGAGAAATTCCAGTTTAAATCGGCGCAGTTGATCTGGCCTCTGTAAATCGGTTCACCGTCCTGCATTACTCGGAGATAACCGCTGGTCGTATTGGACGGCAGCGGGATCGTCAGGAGGTCCGTCCCCGGATACAGGGTGCTGCCGCCCTCGCCGTTGTCCTCCTGGGGACCGCTGCTGACGGTCAGCGTCACCGTGGACCCCTTGTCCACCGCCGTGGTGGCCGCAGGGTCCTGGTCGATGATCTGTCCCTTCGGCTCGCTGCTGGGCGTCTCAATGATTCGGAAATTCAGGTTGAGAGTTTCCGCCTGGCCAGTCACGGTATCCACCTGCTGGCCCACAAACGAGGGCAGCGTCACCTGCTCCGGTCCCTTGCTGACCACCAGATAGATGGTGTCGCCCTGCTTGAGCGCCTCGCCCTCAGCGGGGGTGGTGGAGATGATATAGCCCGCATCGAGCTCGTCGCTGTACTGCTCGTCCTCCTCCCGGGCTTCCACGGTCAGGTTGTACTGCTCAATGAGGCTCCGCAGGGCCACATTGGCCTGGGCCACGGTCATATCGGTGACGTCGATCATTTCGCCCACGTCCTCGCCGGCGCTGACCCAGACCTGGATGATGAGACCGCCGCCCTTGCGGGTTTCCCCGGCGTCCGGATCCTGGCGGACGATCCGGCCCTCCTCGTATTTGCTGCTGGGCTCACTGCCCACTTCCCGGATCTCGAAGATCCCCGCCACATCGTCCCGGTTCTCCGCCTCCTCCACGGTCAGACCGATCAGGCTGGGTACTCCGTATTCCTCGGTGCCGGTAAATGAGGCCAGGATAGAGCGGATCAGCGCCACAGCCAGCACAGCCGCCAGCAGCACCGCCACCACGATCAGCACCTTTTGCTTTGTGCTGATCCGGCGGGGCGGATTGTCGTCGTAGTCGTCATAGTAGTCCCGACGGCGCTCCCGCTGGAGGGACTGCCGGTGCGCCGCCGCGGCTCCGCCCCGCACCGCGGAGGTCCGCAGGGCCTGGGTGGGTTCGTCCGTCTCCTCCGGCCGCAGGTCCGACAGCTCGAAATCCAGGCTGACACCAGGATTCTTTCGGAAGGCCTCCAGATCCGCGATCATGGCGTCCGCGGAGGGGTAGCGCCGGTCCGGGTCCGGGGCCATGGCCTTCATGCAGATCAGCTCCAGCTGCTCTGGGATCTCCCGATTGATCTCCCGGGGCGCCAGGGGAATGGAGCTCAGGTGCTGAATGGCCACGGATACGGCGGAATCCCCCTCGAAAGGCAGCCGTCCGGTGAGCATCTCATAGAGGACCACGCCGGCGGAGTAGATGTCGCTGCGGGCGTCGATCCGGTCGCCCCGGGCCTGCTCCGGCGAGATATAGTGGACGGAGCCCAATGCCTCCTGGGTCAGGGTCTGGGCGGCATTCTCCAGACAGGCGATGCCGAAATCGGCCACCTTCACACTGCCGTCCCGCATGACCATGATGTTCTGTGGCTTGATGTCCCGGTGGATGATGCCCCGGCTGTGGGCGTGTGATAGGCCCCGCATGATCTGGGTGATGAAGTGCAGGGTCTCCCGCCAGTTCAGCTGGCCCCGCTTCTCCATATATTGCTTCAGGGTGATGCCGTCGATCAGCTCCATGACGATGTATTCCGTATCGCCGCCCCGGGACACGTCGTAGACTGAGACGATATTGGGGTGAGAGAGCTGGGCAACGGCCTGAGACTCCGCGTTGAACCGGCGGCGGAAATCCTCATCCTGGGCCAGGTCCGCTTTCAGAATCTTGACGGCTACCAGCCGGTTGAGCCGGTGGTCCCGGCCCTTGTACACCACCGCCATGCCGCCTGTGCCGATGCGCTCGAGAATCTCATAGCGGTTGTCCAGTATTTTTCCGATATAGGGGTCCATAGCTCTCCTCCTCCCTTACAGTTTCCGCATCAGGACGGCGGTAACATTGTCCGGCGCGCCCTGGTGCTTGGCGATCTCCAGCATCCGGTCCAGACAGGAGTCCGGCTCCATGCCGTGGATGACCTCGAAGAGCATCTCCTGATCGGTCACCGTGTTCACCAGACCATCGGTGCACAGCAGCAGATACTCCCCCGCCTCCAAGGGACAGAGGTAGCCGTCGCACTGGGCGTCGGCGTCCGGCCCAAGAGCCCGGGTGATCAGGTTTCGGCTGGGATGGCGGCGGGCCTCCTCGGCGGTGATATCGCCCCGGTCCACCATGCCCTCCACCACGGAGTGGTCCTTGGTAATCCGCGTGATCCCCTCCCCGGTGATGTGATAGGCCCGGCTGTCGCCCACGTTGGTGACGGCCGCGCCGCCGTCATAGGTCACGGCGGCCACCAGGGTGGTCCCCATGTTCTGGTACGCCTCCGACTGGGCGGCGGCCTCCCGGATGGCGAGGTTGGCCGCCTCCACCGCCTGGGCGGAGACCTCCAGCAGCCGTTCCGGCTCCATACCTGGCTCCAGCAGCCGCTCCAATTCTGATGTAAACGTCTCCGTGGCAATTTGACTGGCCAGACGGCCGCCGGCGGCGCCTCCCATCCCGTCGCACACCACGCAGATGGTGTAGTCGCCGCTCTCACGGATCAGATAGGCGTCCTGGTTCTCCTTGCGGACCAGGCCGATATCTGTCACGCCCCAAACTTGTATCATGGCCGCAGCTCCCCTTTCTGTTGTTCTTCCATAGCCCGCCTGCGGAGCTGCCCGCAGGAGGCGTCAATATCCCCGCCCAGGCTCCGCCGCACGGTGGCGGTGACGCCGTGGGACTCCAGGCGCTTCTGAAACGCCGCCAGGCGGCGGGAGGGCTTGTACGGGCTCTCCACCACGTCGTTGAGGGGGATCAGGTTCACATGTCCCGGCATCCCCCGGAGCTTCCTGGCGATGAGGTCCGCCTGCCAGTCGTGGTCGTTTACCCCGTCGATCATGGCGTACTCAAAGGAGATCCGCCGTCCGGTCTTTCGGAAGTAATCGTGGCAGGCTCCAAACAGCTCCTCCACGTCATAGGCCCGGTTCACGGGCATGATCTTCGAGCGGGTCTCGCTGTCCGGAGCGTGGAGGGATACGCTGAGGGTCAGCTGCAGCTCCAGCTCCGCCAGACGGCGGATGCCCGGGATCACCCCGCAGGTGGAGAGGGAGATATGCCGCATGCCGATGTGCATGCCGTCCGGGTGATTCACCAGCTCCAGAAACCGCAGGACGTTGTCCAGGTTGTCCATGGGCTCCCCAATCCCCATCAGCACGATGTTGGAGACCTCCGCCCCGGAGTCCAGCTGGGTGAAGAGCACCTGATCCAGCATCTCGGCGGGAGTCAGGTCCCGGACCTTGCCGGCGATGGTGGAGGCGCAGAAAGCGCATCCCATGCGGCACCCCACCTGAGAGGAGATGCACACCGTGTTGCCGTGGTGATAGCGCATCAGCACGGACTCCACGCAGTTGCCGTCCCCCAGCTCCCAGAGGTATTTGATGGTGCCGTCCTGGGCGGAGACCTGCCGCCTGGCCGCCCGGGGCGGCGTCAACAGGCACTGCTCCCGCAGCTTCTCCCGCAGGGATTTCGGCAGATTCGTCATTTCCTCGAAGGAGGCGGCGCCCCGGTGCAGCCAGGTGAACACCTGCTTGGCCCGGAAAGCCGGCTCCCCCAGGGAGCTCAGGAATCCCCCGATCTCCTCCGGCGTCATGGATTTCAGATCAATCATACGTCTTCCCTCACGGGCGCCGCGTCATGCGGCAGATGTAAAAGCCGTCGGTGCCGTGGCGCTGGGGCCACAGCGTCGTCTGGCCGGTCTCCCCTCCCGCGCCGTCCAGCGGCAGGGAGAAAGGCGTTCTGGAAAAGTCCGGGTGCTCCGCCAGGAATCCGCCGGAAACTTCCTCGTTCTCCTCCGGCAGGATCGTACAGGTGGAGTAGACCAGCGTCCCACCGGGCTTCACGTACCGGGCGGCGTTGTCCAAGATCGCCCGCTGGATCACCGGCATGGCAAACAGGCTGTCCAGCTTCTTGTAACGGACATCCGGCTTCTTGCGGATGATGCCCAGCCCCGAGCAGGGGGCGTCCACCAGCACCACGTCATACCGGGCCTCCCACTCCGGGCGGAACGTCCGCCCATCGGCGGCGGCGGTCTCGATGCAGGTGAGCCCCAGCCGCGCCGCCCCCTCCCGGACACGCTTGAGCTTGTTCTCGTGGAGGTCGCAGGCGAGGATCTCCCCCCGATCCCCCATCTGGATGGCGGCGGCAAAAGACTTGCCGCCCGGCGCGGCGCACACATCCAGCACCCCATCGCCCGGCTTGACTGCGGCGGCCAAAACCGCCATCCGGGCCGCCGGGTCCTGGATGTAGAAAGCGCCTGCCCGGAAGAGCTCCAGCCGCTCCAGATCGCCGGAACCGGAGAGATACAGGCAGTCCGGCAGCGCGGGGTCCGTCTCCGCCTCCACGCCCGCCGCCAGCAGGTCCTCCCGGACCGCCTGGGCCTCATACCGGCAGGTGTTCACCTGGGCGGTGATGGGGGCGGGCTGGTTGTTCAGCGCCAGGAGCGCCTCCGTCTCCTCCCGGCCCAGCAGGGCCAACAGCCGCTTCACCAGCCACCGGGGGTGGCTGTACCGGATGGAGAGATACTTGGCCGTGTCCCCCTCCGGAATGGGCGGCAGGTGCTCCTTGTTCTGGGAGATTTTCCGCAGCACCGCGTTCACCAGCCCCGCGGCCTGCCCCCGCTTGGAGAGCTTGGCCAGCTCCACGGAGCTGTTGACGGCGGCGCTGTCCGGCACCTTGTCCAGGAAGAGGATCTGATAGGCCCCGATCCGCAGGATGTCCGCCAGAGGCGGCTGCAGATGGTCCAGCCGCTGGGTGCAGTAGGCGCCCAGGTAAAAATCCAGCAGCAGCTGGTTTTGCAGGACCCCATAGACGATGCGGCTGCAAAGCGCCGCGTCCTTCCGGTCCAACCCGTCCCGCCGCACCTGGGCCTGCAGAGCGGCGTCCGCCCAGGCGCCGTGGGTCCGGCAGCTGGTGAGGACCCGCAGGGCTGTCTCCCGGCTCATTCGCGGCCTCCTCTGCGGCCGCTCCGGCCCAGGAAGATCAGTACATACCGCAGCAGCTGTAAAAGGCTCATCAGCAGCGCCGCCACATAGGTCAGCGCCGCCGCCCGCAGCACTTTCCGGGCTCCCTGCAGCTCCTCGCCGTCCAGCAGGCCCTGGCCGTCAATGGTTTCCAGCGCCCGGTGGGAGGCGTTGAACTCCACCGGCAGCGTCACCAGCTGGAAGATGGTGGTCAGGGAGAACAGCAGGATGCCCACCAGGAACAGGGACTGGCTGTACAGGACCAGGCCGATCAGCAGCAGGATGAAGGAGAGCTGGGAGCCGATCTGCGTCACGGGAATGATGGCGTTGCGGACCTTGATGGGCCCATAGCCCACGGCGTACTGCACCGCGTGTCCCGCCTCGTGACAGGCTACCCCCACCGCCGCCACCGTGGGCGCGGCATACACATCCTCCGAGAGGTAGATGGTGTTGTCCCGAGGATCGTAGTGATCCGTCAAATTGCCCCGGCAGGGCCGGATGGGCACGTCATAGACCCCGTGGGCCCGCAGCACCGCCTCCGCCGCCTGCGCGCCGGTGAGATGCCGCCGGTTGGGTACCTGACTGTATTTCCGAAAACTGCCGCTGACCTGGATCTGCGCCCAGACCGACAGGATCAGCACCGGAATCAGCAGCAGCACATAGATATTGTTGGCCAGAAAGTCGCCGTATCCGTAGTAATAATAAGGCATAGACCCTCCTTGAAAAGTCTAGAGTTCTAAAGAGAAATGGGGTGCCCCAGCAGATAGGCGGCCGCCGCCATCCGCTTGCCCCCCTGGGCCTGCAGCTCCGTGATCCGCAGGAGCTTCCCGTCGCCGCAGGCCACGTCGATGCCCTGCTTCCCCGCCGCGGCGATGGTGCCGGGAGGGGCGGAGGTCTCCGCGCCGGTCTCCTCCACGGCATAGATCTTCATGGTCTCGCCGTGGATCACGTCCGTGGAGGCGCAGGGCCAGGGGATCAGTCCCCGCACCTGGCAGCTGATCGCGTGGGCCGGGCATGTCCAGTCGATGGGAGACAGCTCTTTGGAGAGCATGGGGGCATAGGTGCTCTCCGCGCCGTTCTGAGGCGTCCGCACCGCTTTTCCGGCGGCGATCTCTGCCACCGCCTCGGAGAGGGCCTCCGCCCCCAGCTCCGCCAGGCGGGCGGTCAGCTGCTGGGCGTTCTCCTCCGAGCCGATGGCCGTGCGCTTCTGCAGGATCATATCCCCCGCGTCCAGCTCCCGCGCCATGTCCATGATGGTGACGCCGGTCTCCGTCTCCCCGTTCAGGATCGCCCAGTTGATGGGGGCGGCCCCCCGGTATTTCGGCAGGAGAGACGAGTGGACGTTGATAGCGCCGTAAGGCGGCATCTTCAGGATTTCCTCCGGCAGGATCTGGCCGTAGGCCGCCGCCACGATCAGCTCCGGATCCAGGGAGCGGAGGGTCTCCACCGCCTCCGGTTCCCGGATACGGACCGGCTGAAAAACTGGCAATTCTTTTGTCAAGGCATGTTCCTTAACAGGAGAGAATGCCAGCTTGTGGCCCCGGTTTTTGGGCTTGTCCGGCTGGGTGAATACACCGCAGAGGGTGTGTCCCTCCTCCACCAGCCGCCGCAGGGACGCCACGGCGAAGTCCGGGGTCCCCAGGAATACGATCCGCACGGGCTTACTCCCCCTCCTCGTTTTCAGCCGCTTCCTCGGCCTCCAGATAGGCCCGGAGCTCCTCGTCGGAGAGGAAGTGGTCGATATGCTCCGTGTACAGGTGGCCGTCCAGGTGCTCGATCTCATGGCAGAAGGCACGGGCGGTCAGTCCCTCGCCCTCGGTCTCAAACCACTGTCCGTTCCGGTCCTGGGCCCGGACCCGCACGTAGTCGGGGCGGGTAACGATGCCCCATTTGCCTGGAACACTGAGGCAGCCCTCCAGGCCCGTCTGCTCCCCGGACTGCCGGATGATCTCCGGATTCACCAGCTCGATATACTCCTCGCTGTCCATATCCAGTACAAGGCAGGCGCGCCGCAGTACCCCTACCTGCGGGGCCGCCAGGCCGGCGCCGTTGGCCTCTTCCAGAGTCTCCCGCATGTCGTCCAGCAGTTGGTGGAGATGGGGGTTAAAATCCGTCACCTGCCGGCAGACCTTATTCAAACATGGGTCGCCCTGCTCAATAATCTTTCGTAATGCCATGATTTCCAATTCCTCCTTGATCGATACGCCTCATTCCCAGGCGTTGCAATCCACAAACAGATTGGTGCCCCGGTGGGTCCGGTCCCCGGCAAAGGCTTTCAGCAGCCAGCTCACCGCCTCCCGGGTGGGGCGGTCGTTGCGGCCCACCAGCAGCACCCGGTACCGATATCGGTTATTCACCTTCAGCACCGGCGCCGGGGCCGGTCCCAGCACCTCCGGCTGGGTTTCTGCCAGAGCCGGCTGGGCACTCAGCTGCCGCAGACGCTCTCGGACGTCCGCCGCCGCCCGCAGGACCGCTCCCTCCTCCGGTCCGGAGACCGTGAATGTGAAAAGGTCCGCGAAAGGCGGGTAGCGGCGCAGCCGCCGCAGCCGGATCTCACTTTGATAGAAGCTCGCATAGTCCTGGCGGGCGGCGCTCTGGATCACCTCGTTTTCCGGGGTGTAGGTCTGAATGACCGCCCGGCCTGTCCGGCCGCCGCGCCCCGCCCGGCCCACCACCTGGGTCAGCAGGCTGAACGTCCGCTCGGCGGAGCGGTAGTTGTCCAGATACAGGGAGAGGTCCGCGCAGAGCACACCCACCAGCGTCACGTTCTCAAAATCCAGCCCCTTGGCCACCATCTGGGTGCCCAGCAGAATGGGAACCCGCTCCCGCTCAAATTTTTGCAGGATGGCCTCATGTCCCGCGGAGACGGTGTCCGCGTCCATCCGCAGGATTCCCGCCTCCGGAAACAGTTCCCGCAGCTCCTCCTCCACTTTCTGGGTGCCAACGCCCACATGCTTCATGATGCCGCCGCAGGCGGGGCAGACCTCCGGGGCCCGCTCCGAGTGGCCACAGTAGTGACACATCAGCCGCCCGTTGGCAGAGTGGTAGGTCAGCGGCACGCTGCACCGGGGACACTCCGGCACGTGGCCGCACTCGCCGCACAGCACATAGCGGCTGTTGCCCCGGCGGTTCAGAAACAGGATGCTCTGCTCTCCCCGCTCCAGGTTCCGCTCCAGCTCCTGCCGGAGGTCAGCGCCGATGAGACCGGGATTCCCTACCCGGATCTCCTGGCGCAGATCCGCCACCGTCACCTGGGGAAGGCTGCGGTCGTTGTAGCGCCTGCGCAGCAGGAAGCGGTGATAGAGCCCCTGCTCCGCCGCGTAGGCGGTCTCCACCGCGGGAGTGGCAGAGCCCAGCACCAGGGTGGCCTGATCCCGGGCGCAGAGGAATTTCGCAATATCCCGGGCGTGGTAGCGGGGCGGATTCTCCGACTGGTAGCTTCCCTCCTGCTCCTCGTCCAGGATGACGATGCCCAGGTTCTTCAGCGGGGCAAAGACGGCGGAGCGGGTGCCCAGCACCACCTGGACGTCGCCCCGGCGGATGCGCTTCCACTGATCGTACCGCTCCGTCATCCGCAGGCCGCTGTGGAGCATCACCACCCGGTCGCCGAAATAGGCGGAGAATTTCTGCATCATCTGGGGCGTCAGGACGATCTCCGGCACCAGCACCAGGGCGGTCCTCCCCCGGGAGAGCATCTCCTGCACCAGCCGCAGATAGACCTGGGTCTTGCCGCTTCCGGTGACGCCGTGGAGCAGCGCGGCCTCCGCCCTGCCGGAGTCCGTCAGGGCCAGGATGCCGTCAAAGGCAGCCTGCTGCTCCTCATTCAGGAGGATGGGCGCGGGCCGCTCCTCCGCCCGGGGCGGGGGCACTCGCAGCAGCTCCTCCTCGGAAAAGGTCAGGATGCCCGCCTTTTCCAGATTTTTCAGGGTCCGGGGGGACACCCCGGTGAAGTAGCACAGGTCCGCCACGGAGGTTTTCCCGGCGGAGGCCAGCAGCCGCACCGCCTCATACCGTCCTGGCGCGGAGCGGCGGCGGGGCTCCAGGAGAGCCAGGGCCTCCTCCGCGCTGAGGGCCAGCTCCGCCATCCGGCGGGACTTGTCGGCGATCTTTCGCCGGGCCTCCGTCTCACAGACCACCAGATCTGCCTTCTGCATGGCCCGCAGGACCGCCTCTGTCTGGTCTCCGCAGGCGGCCCGCAGGGTCTCCAGCTCGGCGCGGCCTCCGGCGGCGTACAGGGCGTCCAGCACCGGCAGCGCCTTGGGAATACCGGCGGCCTGGCCGTCCGCCGTCAGGCGGTCCAGCTCCGGGTCCTTGAGACGCCAAACCTCCCGCAGGCTGTACCACAGTCCCGCGGGCAGGATCGTCTTGGCTGCTTCAAACAGGGTGCAGAAGTACCGCTGGCGCATCCAGAGGGCCAGAGCGATCTCATCCCGGTCCAGCACCGGCGAGGTGTCCAGCACTGCGGAGACCGGCTTGAGATAGCGGGTCTTCTCCCCGGTGTCCCGGGCCAGAACGATCCCCTCCGTGCTGCGGTTGCCCCGGCCAAAGGGGATGGTTACCCGCACGCCGGGCACCGCCGCCTGCTCCAGGTGGGACGGCACCCAGTAGTCATAGGGCTTATCAATGGAATAGGGCGCGGCGCTGACCGCAACCTTGACAATCACAGCGGTCTCCATGCCTCGCCCCTCCCTGACTTACGCGTTTTCCGCCTGCTCAATCTCCTCCATGACCTCGGGAGCCAGATGACCCTCCGCCACCTCGTTGATGGCCATAGTCACCGGCTTCTCCGGCAGGCGCTCTCCGGTCTCCTCCGCCTGATCGGCGATTTCACGGGCCCGATGGGCCACCACGTTCACCAGCAGATATCGATTGGGAATCACGCTGGTCAGCTGATTCATAGCAGGGTATAACATCATCGCAAATCACATCCATTCTGTCATATTTTAGCCATTGATTCTGTCAAATACAAGAAAAACAGGACTAACTCCCGTTGATAATCTCCATCCGCTCCTTGGGCTTGCAGTGCTCCGCCGTCATGATGGCGTCCAGCTCCCGCACCGCGTTCTCCACCGTGTCGTTGATGACGAAGTAGTCGTAGGTATGGGCGGTCTGGAACTCCACCTTGGCCCGGAGGAGGCGCTTCTGGATCTTCTCCTGGCTGTCGGTGCCCCGGGCCTTCAGCCGCCGCTCCAGCTCTTCCCAGCTGGGCGGGGCAATGAAGATTCGGACGGTCTCCGGCCGCTTGCTGGTCACCTGGATGGCCCCCTGGACCTCGATATCCAGGATGACGTCCTTTCCCTGCTCCATGGCCTCGTCCACATAGCGCTTGGGGGTGCCGTAGAAATTGCCCACATACTCCGCATACTCCAGGAACTGCTCCATGGCGATCCACTTCCGAAAGGACTCCACGTCCATGAAGTGGTAGTGAACGCCGTCCAGCTCCCCGGGCCGGGGCGGCCGCGTGGTGGCGGAGACGGAGAAGTACACATTCTTCCGCTGCTCCAGCAAAGCCTTCAGCACGGTGCTCTTGCCCACGCCGGAGGGTCCGGAGATGATAAATGTTTTTCCCTTTTTGCTCATGTTCCCTCCTCCCCGCCGCTCTCCGCGCCGCCGAACCTCTCCGGCGGCAGGGCCGACAGGATCACATGGTCGCTGTCCATAATGAAAATAGAGGCGGTCTTGCGGCCGTAGGTGGCGTCAATCAGCATACCCCGCTCCCGGGTCTCCTGGACCATCCGCTTCACCGGGGCGGAGTCCGGCCCCACAATGGCCACGATCCGCTCCTGGGACACCAGGTTTCCAAAACCAATGTTGATCAGCCGCATCGCTCACTCCACATTCTGCACCTGCTCGCGCATTTTCTCCACTTCCGCCTTCAGTCCCACCACCACCTGGGCGATGGCCACGTCGTTGCACTTGGAGCCGATGGTGTTGGACTCCCGGTTGATTTCCTGGATCAGGAAGTCCAGCTTCCGGCCCATGGGCTGGTTGCTCTCCAGCATGGCCCGCAGCTGGGAGACGTGGCTGCGGAGGCGGACCGTCTCCTCGTCCACCGCCACCTTGTCGGCGTAGACGGCGGCCTCCATCAGAATCCGCTGTTCGTCAATGGTGGTGCTCTGCAGCACCTCCTCCATCCGGGCGGTGAGCTTGGCGCGATACTCCGCCACCGTCTCCGGAGACCGTTCCTCCACCTGGGAGGTATAGGTCAGAATGGTGTCCAGCCGGCCGGCAATGTCCTCCGCCAGCTTCCGGCCCTCCACAGCCCGCATCTCATTATAGGCTGCCAGCGCCTGGTCCAGCACCGCGCAGAGATCCGCGCTGACCGTCTCCAGATCCTCGTCCGCCTTGGTGACGGTGAGCACGTCCGGGAACCGGGCCAGAGTCTCCGGCGTCAGCTTCCACTCTATGGGGCCGCAGACCTCCGCCAGCTCTCCCAGAGCGGCGGCGTACTGGGCCGCCAGCTCCCGGTTCACCGTTACCTTCGCCACGTCCGCGGCGGAGGCGTCCACGGTAATGAACACATCGACCTTGCCCCGGGAAACCGCCTGCTGCACGTGCTGCTTGACGGCGTCCTCCGCGAAAGCGTACATTCGGGGCATCTTGATACTGCAGTCCAGGTAGCGGTTGTTTACAGACCGCACCTCTACGGTGATGTCCCGCTTGTGGAGGATCTCCCGGGCCCGGCCGTAGCCGGTCATACTCTTTACCATCTCATAAGCCTCCCTATCAGCAGCAGAAAATCCACCCGCCGTTGCACAGCGAGTAGGTGCAGCACAGCGGCAGGCACAGGTTGCCGCCGCACAGCTCCGTGCCGAACTGGCCGTCCCCGGGGCGGTAAGCCTGCCGGGTGCCATTCTTCATGAATTCCAGGGCCTGCCGATACTCCGGGTTGCCGGGGTCCATCTGGCAGGCGGTCTCATAGTATCGCTTGGCCTCGTCCATCCAGCCCCGGCGGTAGCACACCGCGCCCCGCAGGAAATTCCACTCGGCATTGTGGTCGCTGTAATTGGCCAGCAGCGCCTCCGCCCGGCTGAGATTGCCGGTCTGGATGGCCACGCGCACCTGCTGCAAAACGGAGCTGCCGCTCTGCTGGCCGTAGCGCTGCTGATACCCGCCGTATCCGCCATAGCCATAGCCGGACGCACCACCATAGCTGCCGCCGTAGGACCCGGATGCACCGCTCCGCCCACCGCCGGCCGCGCGCTGCTTCGTGATCTCCTCGTAGGCGGCGTTGATCTCCTTCATCTTCTCCTGAGCCAAGTCCGCCAGGGGATTGTCATGGTAGTTGTCCGGGTGATACTTGCGCGCCAACTCCCGATATGCCTTTTTGATTTCCTCGTCAGAGGCATTCTCCGACACACCCAGGATCTGATAGGGATCGTTCATGTAATGTCCTCAACCTTCTTGGGGTTTCTTTCTCTCGGCGCCTCGCCGCCCTTTGCGGAAAGTGCCGTCCAAAACGGCTCTGCCCACCTGGAACAGGCCGGTGTAGATCGTGGTCTCCAGGATCGTCCTCCACACGCCAAAATCCCACAGCTCAAAGGCCGTGGCGACCATGTGGATGGAGTGATCCAGCGTAGCGGCGAACTCCGCCCGGCTCTCCGATGTCCACGCGCCGTCTGGGAGCTGAAAGCGCAGGGCCACCGGGTTATAGGCCCCCTCCGCCGTGTCCTGTCGCAGGTCGTCCGCCGCGTCCACCAGATAGACCCAGCGACCCAGGTGGTAGAGCATCTGCTCCAGCACCCGTCGGCGAACAGGGCTGTCCACCTCTCCCGCAGCGCTGGCCAGCAGCGCCGCGAAGGTGTCCGCCGCCCGGTCCAGAGAGGGACAGTTCTCCTGCTCCAGCTCCCGCAGCCGGTCCAGCTGGAGGCGTACCGTCCGGTCGAACTCCGGCCGCAGAGCCGAGGCTTTCCGGTAGGCAGGCTCCAGAACCCGGGAGACGGCCCGGTACCGCAAGCCGTGGAGCCAGTCGTGGTCCGCCACGCCGTCCCGTGCCTGCCAGTAGGCCAGGATCACGCTCTCATCCGCCGCCAGCTCTAGGGCTGGAGTGGCCTCCAGATAGTCTCGCCCGTGACCGGGATGGGCCGCGCAGCGGCTGTGCCGGACGGCACCCTCCTCCCCCTCCGAGAGGAGGATGGCCAGGTAGGTGAAATCGTAGTTCAGGATAAACCGGGCCGCCGGTCCATATCGCCGGCCCAAGGTATGACAGAGGCCGCAGTACATCCGGCGGAAACGGTCCAGCTCCTCCTGGCTGAGCGCCTGCGCCGGCGGCCTGACATAGCCGAACACTGCCTCAGAACAGCCGCACGATGGTGAAAGAGAGCCCTCCCTGGGCCCGCAGGCGGCGGTCATAGCGGATCGCGAAGATAATGCCCAGCACAAAGCCGATCACGGCCGTGGCATACTGGACGCCGACGCTGCCGCTTAGAGCAAAGGCCGCCAGGTAGCCGATCAGGAACAGAGCCACGGGGATGGCGTAGACCAGCGCCACGATGCCCAGCATCTTCTGGGTGCTGCTCTCCACCACCACCTTCTGTCCCGGCCGGGCGCCGATGGGATTCTCGGCCCGGGCTTTCACCGCTGTGCCGGTGACGCCGCAGCCGGCGCACTCCTCGCAGTCGTGGCCGCAAGCGGACTTCCGTGGAACGGAAATCTCCGCGTGATCCGCGTCCAAAATCCGCTCAACAGTTGCAATTTGAGTCATGGTGATTCTCCTTATTCTCCGGGCGGATTCGGCTCCGACGGCTCATCCGCCGGAGCTTCCTCCGCGTCTGAAATCGTAACCTGAATGTTGTACGTGCCGGATACGCCCACGTCTCCGGCGGTGTCCACCTGAATCGTGGCGGGAACCGTGTAGGTGCCGGAGGCGCCGGAGTAGTTGGAGAGGTCCGCCACCACCGTGACGTCCCCGCCCGCAACAGCCGCCACATCCGACGCGGTTCCGAAGATAGAGACCGTCATCTGCTGGGTTACGATCTCCGCCTGCTTGCCGTCCGGAAGATTCACATAGCTGAAATTCTCCGTGGTCACCTGGGCCCGGGACATATCCACGAACTCAACCGTCAGCGTGGCCCGGGTGACCCCGCTGAGATTCTCGCACCCCTCGGGAATGATGATGGGGAACGTGTGCCGGTTGGCTCCGCTGCCCAGCAGATTCAGCAGGTCCAGATCACCAAGATTGATGGTGTCGATATCCCGCAGCAGTCCCGCGTCGCCGGAGACGGTGATGGTTAGCGGGAAAATCTCATAACTCAGATTGGAAACCCGCGCGCCGGCGGACTCCACAAAGTTCACCGTCAGGGTCAGCTCCTTGATGACAAACACCGGCAGCGTGGCCTCCACCGTGTCCACGGTGGGATGCATGCCCGCGCTGTCCAGCAGCTGGCCGTCCGCGTCGTAGTAGGAGAACTCCAGGGACTGGCTCACCGTCTCCATGGCGTCCTCGCCGATGTCCAGCGTCACCAGGACATAGCTGACGGCGTCCACATCCCCCTGCTGGCCGCGGATCTCCAAGGTGTCCTGGGACAGCTGCAGCTCGCCGGCGGAGTAGCCGTCCGCCACGTTGCCCACCACCTCGCAGATGATGTCCACGGTCTTGCTGTACAGCTCGGAGATGTTGACTGTGGCCCGGCTGGGACTGCGCCGCTGGATCAGCCCATTGGAGAAATCCGAGTCCAGGAAGCTCACGTCCAGGGAGATGGTCTGGGTGCCGGAGCCCGTCACATCCGTGAGGTCCGCCGTGACCCGGAGATCCTCCCGGCCGATATGGGCCAGGGTTGTCCGGGCACCGGAGAGGGTCACGTCCACCGTGGCGGTGGTGCCGTCGTCCACCAGCATCAGTCCCCGGTCCGCCAGGTCATCCTCCCCGGTGTAGGTGATGGGAACGTCCGTAATGGTGATCTCCTTGGAAAAGTAGCTGCCGTTGTTCCCGAACATATCCACGAAGATCCAGAAGACAATCGAAACCAGGATCGCCAGCAGGATATAGAGGATTTTGCGGTTCTGCATGGTTTCACGCATCTTCATCGTCCGCACCTCCATTCTTCCTGGTCCGCAGGAGGCCCAGCAGGGTAAATTTCTGCTTGTCCTCCCCGCCCTGCGGAATCAGTTCGTTCCGCAGGATGTTTTCCAGGGTCTCCGGCTTCAGATGCCGCTTCAGCATCCCGCCGGTGGCCACGGAGATGGAGCCGGTCTCCTCCGACACGATGACCACCACCGCGTCGGAGTTCTCGCTCATACCGATGCCGGCCCGGTGGCGCATACCCAGGTCCCGGCTCAAGTTGACATTCTTACTCAGAGGCAGCATGCACCCGGCGGCCAACAACCGTCCGTGGCGGACAATGGCGGCGCCGTCATGCATGGGGGCCTTGACAAAAAAGATATTTTTTAGAAGTTCCGCGGTCACGGAGGCGTCCAGCACCGTGCCGCTGCGGACCATGTCGTCCAGGGAAATCTCCCGCTCAAAGACAATCAGGGCGCCGGTGCGGCTCTGGGACATCTCCGTACAGGCCAGCACTGTCTGGCCGATGGCCTCATCCATCACGTTCTTGGCCTCCGTGTGGCTGAAAAAGGCGATGAACCGGCGGCTGCCCACCTGCTCCAGAATCCGGCGGATCTCCGGCTGGAACAGGATGATCAGGGCCAGTACGCCCCATTCCATCAGCTGGCTCATAATAAAGTTGATCCCGTTGAGCCCCAGCACCGTGGACAGGGCCAGCAGCGCCAGAAAGACGAATACGCCTTTCAGCAGACTGGCGGCCTTGGTGCGCCGCACCAGCCAGAACAAGTGGTAGAGCGCAAACGCTATGATGGCGATGTCCAGATAGTCTGTCACTTCCAGGGACAGCAGATACCGCCCGATGAAAACAGGCAGGTCCGCCAATGTCATCTCCATAGGAACCCCGTCATCCCCTCTCGAACCCAATTGCACTCGCTGTTTTATTATATAAAATATGGCAGTCAATTGCAAGGAGATTCCAGGGAAAATTCACGGACTGTTCAGAAAGTCACGAAAACAGCCGCCGGATCGCTTTCAGGCAGCGGAAGACCTCCTCCGGCGTATTGAAATCCGAGAAGCTGAGACGGACGGTTCCCGTCTCCAGCGTCCCGGCGGTACGATGGGCCAGGGGCGCGCAGTGGATGCCGCTGCGGACCGCGATCCCCCGCTCCGCCAGGGCCTGGCCGACCTCCTCTACGTCCCGGTCCTCCGGCACCAGGGAGAGGACACCCGCCTGATGTCCCAGGCCCGGCGCGGCAAATACCCGGAGTCCCGGGATTTCCCGCAGGCCCTCCGCCATCACCAGGGCCAGCCGGCGCTCCCCCTCGCAGATGCTCTGGAGCCCCCGACCCCGGACGTATCGTACCCCTGCCAACAGGCCCGCGATGCCTGGCATGTTGTGGGTCCCCGCCTCCAGCCGGTCCGGCAGGAAATCCGGCATCTCCTGCTGAATGGAGAGACTGCCCGTTCCCCCCTCCAGCAGCGGCCGGACCGGGACATTCTCCCCGCACAGCAGCACGCCGATGCCCTGGGGGCCATAGAGTCCCTTGTGGCCCGGCATGGCGATGAAGGCCGCGCCCAGCCGCTCCAGGTCCAGCGGCAGCATCCCCGCCGACTGGGAGGCGTCGACAATCAGCGGTACCCCCCGCTCCCGGCAGAGCGCGGCCACCGCCTCCACCGGCTGGATGAAGCCAAAGACGTTGGAGACATGGTTGCAGATCACTGCGTCCGTGTCCGGTGTCACCAGGCGGGCATAGGCCTCCGTTACCGCCTCCGGCTGGAACAGCGGCGCGGCGGCCACCGCCGTCTGGGCCCTCAGGGCCGCCAGAGGCCGGGTAACGGCGTTGTGCTCATATCCCGAGATCACCGCCCGACCGCCGGGAGGCACCAGGCTCTTGATGGCCAGGTTCAGGGCGTGGGTGGCGTTCATGGTGAAGATCACCCGCTCCGGGTTCCCCACGCCGAACAGCTCCGCCAGCTCGCTGCGGCAGGCAAAGGCGGTTTCCGCGGCCTCCATGGCCTCCGAATACCCGCCCCGTCCCGGGGAGCTCATGGTGGCCAGCGCCCGCTCCATGGCGGCGGCAACCGCGGGAGGCTTCTGAAACGTCGTGGCCGCGCTGTCCAGATAGATCATATCCCCACCTCCTGATAATACCCGTGCTGGTACAAGAATATTTGAACGGGATCCAGGGACTCCCGGTGCAGGGCAATCAGCGCCTGAGACAGGTCTGGGGCGGCCACGCGCAGCACATAGGCGCAGCCCCGGTCCGTCAGGTCCCTGGGGGCGCGGGCGATCTGGCAGCGAAGGCCGGACCGCAGCAGCACCCGCTGCATCCGCTGGGCGTAGGTCACCGAGCGGGCCAGCATCAAATAGTACTCCACAGACACTCCTCCTTTCTATCCAGTTTATGGACGGCGGCGGAGAAGGTGCCTGGGGCAGCGGGGAGGCCCGCCCCCGGAGAACGCAGAAACGGCACGATTCCGCAGAATCGTGCCGCCTCCAAAACAGTCCATGCAAAAGGAAACGCCATGGGAAATGCCGCCCGGCCCCAACAGCCGCAACGAACGGAACGCGGGCGGATGAGCGCATCCGCCCCTACGTCTGTCCTGTCGCCACGCGCCGCGGTTCCCGGCTGTGGCCCAGCCGCCGGGCTAACGTTACCGAGCCGCCAGACCGAACTATGGGACAGGGCTGGTAACGGGTTCAAGTCCTTTTTGCCTACTTTTCTTCTCAAAAAAAGTACGGTCCCAAAAGCTCTCCCCATCCGCAGGACCAACGTTACCGAGCCACCAGGCCCATTCCACAGCCAGGGCAGGTAACGAGTCTAAAGCTCTTTTTGCCTACTTTTTCTCTCGAGAAAAAGTACGGCGTGGGCGGCCATGCCCTCACCCAGGCCGGTGAAGCCCAGGCCCTCCTCTGTGGTGGCTTTCACGTTGACCTGATCCACCCGGATGCCCAGAGCCTCCGCCATCCGCGCCGCCATCTCCCCCTTGTAGGGGCCGACTTTCGGCGCCTGGGCGATCAGCGTGGCGTCGATATTGCCAATGGCGTAGCCCCGCTCCGCCACCAGTCGGCCCACCTCCGCCAGCAGCTTCAGGCTGGAGATGCCGGCATAGCGGGGGTCGCTGTCCGGGAACAGGGTGCCGATGTCCCCCAGCCCCGCCGCGCCACAGAGGGCGTCCATCACCGCGTGGGTCAGCACGTCGGCGTCCGAGTGGCCCAGAAGGCCCCGGTCCCAGGGAATCACCACGCCGCCCAGCACCAGGGGGCGGTCCGGCACGATGCGGTGCACGTCATAGCCGTGCCCGATTCGGATGTCCATGTTCACCGGCCCTCCTCCCGCGCCCGCAGGATCGCCTCCGCCAGGACCAGGTCCGTGGGGGTGGTGATCTTCAGATTCTCCTCGTCCCCCTCCACCAGGAAGACGACCTTGCCCAGACGCTCTACGGCGGCGCAGTCGTCCGTCACCGCCGCGCCCTGCTCCAGTGCGTCCTGGAGGGCGGCTTTCAGGAGCTGTGCGTCAAAGACCTGGGGGGTCTGCACCGCCCGCAGGCTGGAGCGGTCCAGGGTCCGCTCCACCGCGCCGCCGTCCCGGACCTCCTTCACGGTGTCCTTCAGAGGCACCGCCGGAGCGGCCGCGCCGCAGCGGACAGCGGCGGAGATCACGCGGTCGATCAGCTCCGGCGTCACCAGGGGCCGGGCCCCGTCCTGCACTGCCAGCAGCCGGGACTCCGGCGAGGCCTCCAGCGCCGCCAACAGCACGGAGTGCACCCGGCTCTCCCCGCCCCGGATGACCTTGCTGCATTTGGTGATGCCGTATGTATGGCAGAGGCCGGAAATGGGGAGCAGGTCCTCCTCCCGGCAGGCCACTACAATTTCATCCACTTGTCGGGCCAGCTGCAGGGCGGTCAAGGTTCGGGCCAGCACCGGGACGCCGTCCAGAGGCTCCAGCAGCTTATTGACGCCGCCCATCCGGCTGGACGAACCGGCAGCCGCCACCAGTGCAGTGCACTGTGGGCGGCTGCTCTCCCGAATTTTTTTGAAAAACGAAAACATCCTCTCATCCTCTCGTCACTGTGGTATGGGGGCCTGCATCATGGCGCGGTCGATCCGGGTCTCCGCCTCCTGATACGCCACTTTCTCCACCAGTACAATCTCTGAGATCATGATTTGCTTTGCGTTGTGGAGCATCTTCCGCTCTCCATTGGACAGCCCCCGCAGGGAATCCCGCTGCATGAGACTCTTGATCACCCGGGCCACCTGGTAGAGATCGCCGCTTTTCAGCCGCGTCAAATTCTCCTGATAGCGTTTATTCCAGTTGGCACTAGACTCCACCGTCAGATCCGGAATGTCATGGATCAGTTTTTCTGCCTCTGCCTGTGAGATGATGCCGCGAATTCCAATCACCTGGCTGTTCTCCGTGGGAATTTTCAAAACCAGACCGCCTGTAGGCATTTTAAAGACGTAGTACTCCTTGATGACTCCCCCGATTTTTTCCTGCACAATGTCGTCAATGACACCCGCGCCGTGCATGGGATGCACGACCAGATCCCCAATGCGGAACATGCTCCCTCCTTTCTCATCCGTGCGGTACATTTTACCGCCTTTTCTTGCCTGTTTTCCCTGTAATTAAATCGTTTATAGAATGATTATACCGATTTTTTTCCAGTTTTACAAGCGGTTTCCCAAAAAAATGTTATAAAACTTCCGGGAAATAGACTAAAAAAGCGGCGGATGGCCCGCAAAAGGCCGTCCGCCGCCGAAAATCATGTCGAAAAAACGTTATCTCTTGTTGGAACGCCGCCAGATGTGCATCTTCTCCGCCTCGGCGATCAGCTCGTCCCGGAACTGGGGATGGGCCAAGCCGATGATGCCCTCGGCCCGCTCCCAGGTGGACTTGCCCTTTACGTTGAACTTGCCGTACTCGGTCACCAGCCAGTGGAGGTTGGTGCGGGTGGCGGTGACCACGGAGCCGGTCACCAGGGTGGGACGGATGCGGGAGTGGAGCTCGCCGGTCTTCTTGTCCTTCACGGTGGCGGAGCAGCAGATGAAGCTCTTGCCGCCCTTGGAGAGGTACGCGCCCAGCACGAAGTCCTGCTGCCCGCCGGAGCCGGAGATGTGCCGGGTGCCGGAGGACTCCGAGGACACCTGGCCGTACAGGTCGATATCCACCGCGCCGTTGATGGAGATGAAGTTGTCGATCTGGGAGATGCGGGCGATGTCGTTGGCGTAATCCACCGGCACGCAGCAGCACTCCGGGTTGTTGTTCAGGTAGTCGTACAGCTTCTGAGTGCCGGCGGCAAAGGCGTACACCTGACGCCCCCGGTCAAAGGGCTTGAAGGCGCCGGTGATGCGGCCGGCCTCGGCCATGTCCACGAAAGCGTCCACATACATCTCCGTGTGCACGCCCAGGTCCTTCAGGTCGCTCTCGGCGATCATCTTGCCGATGGTGCCGGGCACGGAGCCAATGCCCAGCTGCAGGCAGGCGCCGTTGGGGATCTCCGGCACCACCAGGTTGGCAATGGCCAGATCCACCTCGGAGGGAGCCGCGGAGCCGCCGCCCATCTGGCCAATCGGGGGATTGTCGCCCTCCACGATCATGTCTACCCGGTCGATATGGACGCAGTTGTCATAGCCGCCATGGCACACGGGCATGTTCTGGTTGACCTCCACGATCAGCACCTTGGCGTGCTCACAGACCATCTTGATGTGGGAGCCGGTGGGTCCGAAGTTGAAGTAGCCGTGCTCGTCCATAGGGGCCACCTGGATCATGGCCACGTCCACGGTGATGCCGCCGTTGCGGTAGTAGCCAGGCAGCTCCGAGTAACGGATGGGCACGTAGTAAGCCAGGCCCTCGCTGATCATCTTGCGCTCGATGCCGCTCATATGGACGGAGTTCCAGCTGAAGTGGCTGGCGGCGTCCGGTACGTCCGCGATGGCGGGCCGGCTCAGAACAATGCCGCCGTGAATGTTGACATCCGTCAGCTCATTGGCCCGACGAGCCAGAGCGGCGTCCAGAGCCACAGGGGTGCTCACGCAGAAGCCATAGTCCACCCAGTCGCCGGACTTGATTACCTTTACCGCCTCGTCAGCGGTGGTCAGCTTCTGCTGATACTGCGTCTGAAAATCCATGTGAAATCCTCCTATTTCATCTCAAATTCCTTGGACCAACCTAACTGAAAGACACCGCGGGCGCAGCCAGGCCGGCAGGAGCTGCCAGCCTAGGCGCCGTTTTGAAAAAGAGGCAGACCCGGTTGGGTCTGCCTCCTTGCAGACGGGATTTATTCCTCCGCGGGGACTTCCTCCTCAGCGGAATCCTCCGCCTCCTGGGCCGCAGGGGCCAGCAGGGCACGAATGGACAGGGAGATCTTCTGCTTCTCCTCGTCGATGGCGGTGATCTTCACGTCCACCATCTGGCCCTCAGACAGCACGTCCTCCGGCTTGTCGATGCGCCGGTCCGCGATCTGAGAGATGTGGATCAGGCCGTCCACGCCGGGAACCACCTCGGCAAAGGCGCCGAAGCTCATGAGCTTCACAATGCGCACGTTAGCCACGTCGCCCACCTTGTAGGTGTCCATGAACACCTGCCAGGGGTTGATGTTGTGGTCCTTCACGCCCAGGGAGATCTTGCGCTTCTCGGGGTCAAAGGAGATGACGTACACATCCAGGGTGTCTCCCACCTTGCACACCTCGGAGGGCGTCTTGATCCGGCTCCAGCTGAGCTCGGAGATATGTACCATGCCGTCCACGCCGCCGATGTCCACGAATACGCCGTAGCTGGTCATGGACTTCACGGTGCCGGTATAGTGCTTTCCCACCTCGATGTTGGCCCAGACTTCCTCCTGGGCGGCCCGGCGGGCCTCGTCAGTGACGGAGCGGATGGAACCCACTACCCGGCGGCGGGCCCGGTTGACCTCGGTGATCCGCAGCTGGACCTTCTGGCCCTTCATGGTGGAGAGGTCCGCACCCCGGGGCTGGCCGCTCTGAGAGGCGGGTACGAACACCCGCACGCCCTTGACGGACACCACGATACCGCCCTTGTTATCCTCCGTAACAGTGCCGTCCAGGATCGTCTTCTCCTCCACGGCCTGCTCGATGTTCTCCCAGACCTTGGCGGCGTCCAGACGCTTCTTGGAGAGTTCCGCGTAGCCCTCCACGTCGTTGACCCGGACCACGTAGGTCTCGATCTGGTCGCCCACGTGGATAATATCCTCCGGCTTGACGTTGGGATCATCGCTCAGCTCACTGAGCTTGATGTATGCCGCCTGCTTGGCCCCCACGTCCACCTGCACCTCGGTGGGAGTAATGGCGGTGACGATGCCGGTAACCCGATCGCCATTATTCAAAGTTTTGAAAGACTGATTCAGTAATTCCTCGAAGGACTCCTCTTTGCCCTCGGCCGCCTTGATTTCTTCGCTCATCGTTGCATATACCTCCTTAATGATGCCCGCAAGCCAGCGAATAAATCAGGTGGAAGCTCGTCCGCCCGTTCGATCTGAACGACGCGGGAACAGCCTCCCATACAGATTTCCGTCAAATGTTTCGTGTTGGCGCTTTTACGGTCTCCCACCACAACCATCACGTCCGCCTGCGCGGCAATTTCCGCCGCCTCGGCCTGACGCTTATGCGTAGCATCACATATTGTATCAAAGATTTTGACGTTTGTACACTCTTTTTTTATGATTTTCCATGAAATTTCAAAAAGTTCACGAATACAGGTGGTTTGCGCCACCACGGTCAGGGGCATTTCCCGGTTTGTTTCCGGGGCATCCAGCCACTGACGCACCGCATCCGGGCCGTCAAAAATCAGGGGATCGCCGCACCAGCTGGCGATTCCGGCCACCTCGGGATGCGCCGCCTCGCCGATGATCACCGGCCGCCGGCCCTCCGCCTCCGCCTGGGCCACCAGCCGCTGGATGCGGATCACATTAGGGCAGGTGGCATTGATGCAGCGGACGCCCCGGGCCTCCAGCTCGTCCAGCACGGATTTCAGCTCCCCATGCGAGCGGATCAGCACTGTCTCCCCCGCCGGAATCACCGCCGGGTCCGCCGTCTTCCGGACGCCCCGGCGGGCCAGGTCCTCCACAACGAAGCTGTTGTGGATCAGGTCCCCCAGCATCCAGCACCCACCGGACTCCTCTGCGGTCCGCTGGGCCAGCTCCACCGCCCGGCGGACGCCGTAGCAGAACCCCGCGCTTTTGGCCAGTCTCACTTCCCGCACAGCGGCGTCCCTCCCACGGCCTGCCCGCCCAGGGCGTAGGCCTCCTTTAAAATCTCGTCGGCAATCTTCTGCATCTCCTCGGAGGTGCCCCGCCGCCCGGTGTAGTGGGGCTCATAGGGTTTACCGATGATGATGCGGGTCCGGTGGAAGAATTTCTTCTCCCCATCCATGAACACGGGTATCAGCGTGGCGCCGGTGCGGACGCCGATCATGGCCACCCCCGCCTTGGCGTGGGCGGGCAGTCCGTCGATATATCCGATCCCGTTCCGAACCACGGTCCCTTCCGGGAAAATCAGCAGATTGTCGCCGTCCTTAATGGCCTGCATGGCGGTGCGGACGGTGTGAATGTCGTTTTGCCCCCGGCTTACGGGGAAGGCCCCCACCTTTCGGAGAATCCAGCCCAGAATCGGATTCTGGAACAGCTCCTCCTTGGCCATGATGTGGACCCGGTAGTTGACGGGCAGCTTCAAAACCAGGATCACCGGGTCCCAGTTGCTGGAGTGGTTGGGGCACAGCAGCGCCCCGTGCTGCGGCAGGTTCTCCAGCCCCTCGATGCTGGCGGGGTGGAGAATGTTGGTCACAAAGCGCACCAGGTAATAGACCACAACAAAAAATCGATTGAACGGCTTCATAGACCCGTCCTCTCCCGAATGATGCGCATCAGCGCCTCCTCGCTCTCCTGAAAATCCAGGTCCGTGGTGTCTAGGCGCACCGCGTCCTCCGCCTGCCGCAGGGGCGAGATGGCCCGGTGGGAGTCGTCCCAATCCCGCTTCTGAATCTCCGCCAGCACCTGGTCATAGGGCTCCGGGGTCCCCCGCTGCTCCAGTTCCAGCATCCGGCGCCGAGCCCGGACCTCCGGCGAGGCGGTGAGGAAAATCTTCACCTCCGCGTCCGGCAGCACCACGGTGCCGATATCCCGGCCGTCCATAATGACGCTCTGGGTGCGGGCCAGCTGGCGCTGCATGTCCAGGAGGTAAGCCCGCACGCTGGGATGGGCCGACACGGCGGAGGCATACAGGGAGATCTCCGGCAGGCGGATCTCCTGCGTCACGTCCCGGCCGTTTAAGATCATGTGCTGGAGGCCGTCGTCCCCGTGGACCGCCTCCACCTGGATGCGGGGCAACTCCCCGTCCACCGCGGCGGCGTCCTTGGGGTCCAGCCCCTGGGTGTAGATCTGGTAGCCGATGGTCCGGTAGATGGCGCCGGTATCCACATACAGGATGCCCAGCTTGGCGGCAAGGCTCCGGGCCAGGGTGCTCTTCCCCGCCCCCGAGGGGCCGTCAATGGCGATGCGAATGTTGTTCATGGTGTCCTCCCAGTCTCTTCTTCCGCCGCGGCGATGCCGGCGGCCCGGCCCGTGGCCCAGGCAATCTGCAGGTTGAACCCGCCGGTGTAGGCGTCTACATCCAGCAGTTCTCCCGCAAAGTACAATCCCTTTACAAGCTTTGATTCCATGGTCGTGGGGTTGACCTCCCCCACCTTGACGCCGCCGGAGGTGACAATAGCCCCCTCCACAGGCTCCGGCGCCGTGATGACAACGCCAAAGTGCTTTAGCTGGTCCAGCAGCTCCCGCCGCTGCTCCCGGGTGATCTCGTGAACCTTCTGCCGGGGCGGAATGCCGGAGGCCTCCACCATTACGGGGATCAGCTTCTGGGGCAGCAGATCATCCAGGGCGTTGCAGAAATCGCTGTTGATGTGCTTCTCAAAATCCGACAGCAGCCGCCGATCCAGAGTCTCCTGATCCAGCGCCGGCTTCAGGTCGATCTCCAGCCGGTAAGTCTTTGTATCAAAATGCCGCATATGGGCGGAGGCGGACAGCACCAAGGGGCCGCTGACGCCAAAATGGGTGAACACCAGCTCCCCGAAGTCCGTGTAAATTTTCTTCCGGTTTTCAAAGACCGTCAGCCCCACGTTCCGCAGGCTCAGTCCCTGGAGCCGGTCACAGGCCCCGCCCCGCTCCAGTTCCCCCGCCAGGGGTACCAGGGAGCCCCGGAGGGGCGTCACCGTATGGCCCAGCTCCGCCGCCATCCGGTGGCCGTCCCCGGTGGAGCCGGTGGCCGGATAGCTGACGCCGCCGGTGGCCAAAATCACTGCCCCGGCGGGATACGCCCGCAGCTCGCCCCCGACTCCCCGGACCGTACCCTCCGCGATCTCCACGTTCACCGCCCGGTCCCGGACCAGCTTCACATGGAGAGCTTTCAGCCGCCGCTCCAGGGCGGCGCTGATGTCAAAAGCGCGGTCGGAGACGGGAAAGACCCGATTCCCCCGCTCCACTTTCAAGGGGACGCCCAGGGCCTCGAAAAAGGCCATGGCGTCCCGCCCGTCAAAGCGGGAAAAAACACTGTAGAGGAATTTTCCGTTGCGGGGAACGTGGGCCAGCAGCGTCTCCCGGTCCGCGTCATTGGTAACGTTGCACCGGCCCTTGCCAGTGATGTTCAGCTTCTTGCCCAGCCGCTCGTTGGGCTCCAGCAGGGTGACGACAGCTCCCCGCTCCGCCGCGGAGATCGCGGCCATCATGCCGGCGGCGCCGCCGCCCACAACTACAACCGGCTCACGCATCGTCCACCTTCCCAAACACGCCGTACTCGTTCCAGATGCGCTCCAGCTCCGAGAACGTGGCGGCCGCGTCCTTTCCCTGCCGGATGGCCAGAGCCACCACCAGGGCGTTGATCAGGGACAGGGGCGCCACCATGGAGTCTACGAAAGAGATCATCTCGCAGGGCGTCAGCAGGGCCGCGTCGGACATCTGGTATACCGGAGAGAGCTCGTTGTCCGTGATGGCCACGATGGCGGCTCCCCGCTCCTTGGCAAATTTCACGGTGTTCACCGTGACGCTGGAGTACCGCGGGAAGCTGATGGCGATCAGCACATCCTCCGTCCCGATGCGGAACAACTGCTCAAAGATCTCGCCGGCGGCGGTGGTCTGCACCAGCGTCACGTTCTCCAGCAGCAGGTGCAGGTAGAAATTCAGGTACCCCGCCACGAAAGTGGAAGAACGCGCCCCCAGGATATAGACATGCCGGGCATTCTGAATCCGGTCCACCACCCGGCTGAACTCCTGCCGGTCGGCTTTCGCCACAACCTCCCGCAGCTTCTCCATGTCTGACTGCAGCACCGCCCCCAGTACGTCGCCGGAGAGATGGTCCCCGGCAGCCTGGATGCGCTGGGTGGAGGTCAGGCGGCCCCGGATGATCTCCTGCAGCGCCCGCTGCATGCTGGGGTAGCCTTCATACCCCAGTTCCGAGGCGAACCGCACCACCGTAGACTCGCTGACACCCACCAGTTTGCCCAGCTTGCTGGCCGTCATAAACGCGGCCTTGTCGTAGTTTTCCAGGATATAGGCGGCGATGCGCCGCTGCCCCTTGGAGAAGTGGTTCATCTGCTCTGCCAGTATATGTAGGATATCCTTTGTCACGGCTGTCCTCTCCCTGCTCGCGCGGAATACGCTCCGCGCTCATTCTGTGGTATTCTACCACAAACTCCGGAAAAAGCAAACGGTTCCCGGTCCGATTTTTAAAAATGCGGGGACCCGCGCCCCGGTTCCAGCTTTAGAGCCGCTGGAGCTCCTCTCTCTCCCGCTCCGTCAGGTACCGCCACCGCCCCGGCGGCAGGTCTCCCAGCTCCAGGGTGTGCTCCCGCACCCGCCGCAGCCGCTCCACGGTCAGGCCGCAGGCGGTGCACATCCGGCGGATCTGCCGGTTCTTCCCCTCGTGGATGGTGATCTCCAGCTCCGCCCGCTGGGAGCCAGTCCGCAGCGTCCGCACCCGGGCGGGGCGAATTCGCTCCCCCTCCAGGTCCGTAATTGCCGCCAGACGCTCCGCGGCCCCGGCGACCTCTCCCCGGACCCGCACCTGGTAGACCTTCTCCACCTCCCCGCTGGGGTGCAGCAGGCGGTCCGTCAGGTCCCCGTCGTTGGTCATCAGCAGCAAGCCCTCGGAGTTCAAATCCAGCCGGCCCACCGGCCACACCCGCACACCGCAGTCCGCCACCAGCTCCGCCACGGTCCGGCGGCCCTTCTCATCGGACAGGGTGGTCACGTAGCCCCGGGGCTTGTTCAGCATCAGATAAACTTTCTCTGGGCGCGGCGACAGCGGGCGTCCGTCCACCAGGATCTCGTCCCGGTCCAGGTCCGCCCGCTCTCCCAACGCCGCTGGATGGCCGTTGACCGTCACCCGCCCGGCGGTGATATACGCCTCCGCCGCCCGGCGGGAACAGATCCCCGCGGCGGAGAGCAGTTTTTGCAGTCGTTCTTCCATAACATTCCTATCCCAAGTGCTTCAGGATCCCCAGGGCGGAGGCAACCTGGGGGGCCACATGCTCGCCGCACAGAAGCTCCACCCGGCCGATCTCCGCGCCGTTCAGCGTGAAGACTGCCTCCCCCACCACGGTTCCCGCGGACAGCGGCGCCGTCAGCGTCCCGTTCAGCTCAATCCTGGTCTCCACGGTCTCCCCCGCCGCCGTGGGCCAGGAGAAGCTCTCCGCCGCCACCAGGGACACCGTGGGCTGGGTGCCGCCCTGCACCGCCGCCAGGTCCACCTCCTGGCCCAGCACCGCCAGAGCCTTCGCGGGATAGGTGGAGAAGCCGTACTCGTACAGGGCTTCATGATCCGCCCAGTCGTTGCCGTCCTGGAGCGTCACCGCCACCAGCCGCTGGCCATTGCGCTCCGCGCAGCTGACCAGGGTCCGGCCCGCCGCCATGGTGTAGCCGGTCTTGAGTCCGACGCAGCCGTCCACATAGCTTAGGAGCTTATTGTGGTTAGTCATGGTCCGCCCGCCGATGGTCACGCTCTTCGTGGAGACGATCCGGGCCAGGGTCGCGTTCTCCATGGCGGCGCAGGCCAGAATAGCCATGTCCCGGGCGGTGGAGTAGTGTTCCTCCGCGTCCAGGCCGTTGGGGTTGGCAAAGGAGGAGTGGGTCATGCCCAGCTCCGCCGCCGTCTCGTTCATGAGCTCTGCGAACTTCTCCTCGCTGCCGCTGATGTGCTCCGCGATGGCCACGGCGGCATCGTTGCCGGAGCAGAGCATCAGCCCGTACAGCAGGGTCTCCAGAGTCAGCTCCTCCCCCTCCTTCAGGTACATGGAGGAGCCCTCCGTATAGGCCGCGTGGCGGCTGACAGTGACCACATCAGAGAGGTTCCCCTCCCGCAGGGCCACCAGGGCCGTGAGAATCTTGGTGGTGCTGGCGATCAGCATCTCCCGGTCCGCGCTCTGCTCATAGAGTACCCGCCCACTGTCCGCGTCCATCAGGATCGCAGCGGTGGCGGAGGTGCTCACCGCCTCCGCCCGGCAGGGCACCAGCGACAGCAGCACCAGCGCCGCCAGGATGCCGGCCATCCGCTTTCCCAAACCCCATCACTTCCTTCATTGGCAATGATGGTAGTATACCCCGCTCACAGGGTTTCTTTTTCTTCCTTCTTGTCGAAATATTTTTCCACTTTATCCAGCAGGTCCGGCGCCATCTCCACGATGCGGTCCACGGTGGACACCGGCGGCACCGCCACCGGCAGTACCCGGGTGATGCCGTCCTTGATCACCAGGAAAGCCACCGGGTCGATCTTCACCCCCGCGCCGGCGCCTCCGCCGAAGTTCTGGGGCTGGGTCTTGCCGTAGTCCCCGCCGCCTCCGCCGAAACCGACGCTGACCTTGGAAATGGGGATCAACGTCACGCCGTCCGCCGTCTGGATGGGCTGCCCCACGATCGTGTTGGTGTCCGCCATCTCCCGGACCTTCTCCATGGTGGAGCGCAGCAGGTCGTTCAGGGGGCTCTTCTTCTCGTTTTCCATCATGCCGTTTCCTTTCTTTCCTGTTTCCCGCCGCAGACAAACCCAGGGCCGCCGCGGCGTATTGTCTTTAGGATATGCAGTTTACGCCGCGGCTTGAGTGGGCTCCGCCGCTTTCTTGCGCTTTTGGAACGTAGACAGCCATCGCAGAGCTGGAATTCCAACCTCCAGAGCCACCGCCAGCAGCGTCCCGATTCGGGCCGACACGCCCGCGCATCCGTGGATCTCCGTCTCCACCGCGTCGAAGTTGATGCCCACATGGATGCCCGGGTCCCGGATGTCCAGGAGCTCCTCCAGCGCCGGCATCACCGTCCAGATGCCGGCGGACAGCAGCCCGTAGACTTGGGCGGTCTCCGCCGGGTCCTCCGCGCCGCCCAGCGTCAGGGAGAGCGTCAAGGGCTGGATGCGGATACCCCGCCGGGTCCGGCTCAAAGCCCGCCGCAGGGGCGGCCACAGAACCCGCGCGGCCTCCCGAAGATCGCCGGCAGAGAACCGGGGCATTTTCGGCGTCCCCTTGGACGGCTCCTTGGATTTCTTTGCTGTCTCCGGCGGCGGCTCCTGCGGTTCCCGCCGAGGCTTGCCGGGATAGACCCGGAAGCGCAGCGGTCCAACCCGGACCTCCACCTCTGCGGCGCGGCCCGTCAGCGTTACCCGGACGCCCACCCGGACCCGGCACAGCAGCACCAGGAGCGCCGCCAGAATTCCAATGATCCACAGCGCCAGCTCCATGGGCGCGCCTCCTTTCCCCTAAGGTCAGGCCTCCGACAGGTCTCCGCCGCTCTCCGGCGGGGCGGTCTCCTCCACCGGAGCCAGGATTGTTCCGTCCTCGTCCAGCCGGATCTGTCCCTCGCCGCCCAGATCCGGCATCTCCGGCAGATCGTCCAGACTGGTTAAATGGAAGGCCCGCAGGAACTGCCGGGTGGTGCGGTACAGATGGGGCCTCCCCGGCACCTGGAGCCGGCCGCACTCCTCGATGAGCTTGCGGTCCAGCAGCAATCCGATGGTATAGGCGCTGTCCACACCCCGGATCTGATCCACATAGGCCCGGGTGGTGGGCTGATAGTAGGCGATGATGGTCAGCACCTCCAGCGCCGGCTGGCTGAGCTTGGCGGGCTTTCGGATCTCAAAGGCCCGCCGGATGGCGTCGGCGTAGTCCGGGGAGGAGCACATCTGCCAGCTGTCCTCCATGCGGATGATCCGCATGCCCCGCCGCTCAAAGGAATAGGTGTCCATCAGCTTCTGAAGCACCTGCTCCGCCGTGGGGCGGTCCAGCTCCAGCGCCACGCAGATACGATCCACCTGCACCGGCTCGCCGGAGGCGAAGAGGATCGCCTCCACCGCGGCCTCCATTTCCCTCATATCCTGGATTTCCAATCTCGGCTTCTCCTTACAACGTCAAATTCTCCGGGGGTTCCCCCTCCTGGCGGACGGTGCAGTCCGTCTCGGAGCCGGCCAGGTGCAGCACGTGGGCACGGCACAGCTCCAGCACCGCCAGGAAGGTGGCCACCACCTCGCTGCGGCTGCGGCTACCCTGAAACAGCAGCCGGAAGCGGGTGATCCCATGCTCCTTCAGCCGCCGGAGGATCTCCTTGGCCTTGCTCTCCACCGGGTAGGGCTCGTGCTGAACGATCTCCCGGAAGGCGGACTGAGGCGGCGGCAGCGCCCGCTCCGCCCGGCTGCGCATCTCCGCCAGGGCCAGCAGCAGATCCGCCTTGTCCTGGTCGTACTCATAGACCTTGCCCCGCTTCACCGGCTCGGGGTTTCGGGTAACGATGTTCCGTCCGAACTCCGCCATGGGCTCCAGCCGGGCCGCCAGGGTCTTGATCCGGCCGTAGCTCTCGCCCCGGCGGCGCTCCTCCAGGGATTGGATCAAGGCGTCCATCTCGCTCTGGGCCTCCTCGTCCTCCATGGAGAGGAGCATGCGGGTCTTTAGGTATACCAGATGGGAGGCCATGGTCACAAACTCACTGGCCACCTCCAGGTCCATCTCCCGGCGCTGCTCCAGCCAGGCAATGTACTGGTCGCAGATCAGGGAGATGGAGATATCCTGAATCTCCATCTTGTTTCTGCCCAGCAGATATAGGATCAGGTCCAGGGGGCCCTCAAAGTCCTGCAGCTCCTCGGACTTGGAGCGGACCACCTTTTCCAGCTTGAATACGGGATTTTCCATCGTGAACCGTCCTTAAAAAAACAGGCTGTACAGCGCCGACCACACAGCGTAAATGGCGCGGCTGATGGAGATGCTGCCCAAGTTCAAAAAGGACAGCACCAGCAGCACCAGGATGCCGTACCGCTCGTAGCGCATCAGCGTGACATAGGCCCGGTCCGGCAGGAACGCCGCCAGCACCTTGGACCCGTCCAGGGGCGGAATGGGGATCAGGTTAAAAAGCCCCAGGCCCACTGACAGAATGGAGAGCTCCAGCAGGAAATTCACAAGCCAAATGGCCCAATCGGTCCCCGGCAGCACCAGGACCGCGCCCCGCAGCAGCGCCAGCGCAGCCGCCGCCAGCAGCAGGTTGGACACCGGGCCCGCCAGGGCGGTGAGGGCCATGCCCTGCTTGGGCTTTTTAAAGTAGCGGGGGTCCACCGGCACCGGCTTGGCCCAGCCGAAGCCCACCGCGAACATCATCAAAAGGCCGATCCAGTCGATATGCCGCAGGGGGTTCAGGCTCAGCCGGTGCATGGACTTGGCGGTGGGGTCCCCCAGGGCGTAGGCCGCCAGGCCGTGACAGGTCTCATGAACCGTCAGGCATAAAAAAATGGCGATGACCCGCCCCACGGCGTCCCAGAGGGAGGAGAAATCCAGCGCGTAAAACAGTTCTTGCAGATAGTGCAGCATAGGGCCTCCCTCAAAATATCCCAAAAGATGAAAACATTATACCAAAATCTGCACCTGAATACAAGGGAAAATCCCACGGGAACTTCTGTCCCCGCCGGGGTCCCGGCGTTGACATTTCCCGGCGGACCATGGTATCCTGAGGGAGAGAACTTCCCCGGCCGTGCCCCTCCCGGCGCGGCTGGCGTCTATTCTAAGGAGGCATCGCCGTGGACGCTGTGCCGGACAAAACCAATCCTTTGGAGACGGAGCCCATTCACAAGCTGATCCCCCGCTACGCCATTCCCACCGCCATGACGCTGATGGTCAACTGCCTCTACAATCTGGTGGACCAGATTTTCGTGGGCCAGGGGGTGGGCATCACCGCCACTGCCGCCGTCAACGTGGCCTTCCCCACGGTGATTCTGGTGAATGCCGTGTCACTGATGCTGGGGGACGGCTGCGCCGCCAATATCAGCCTGTGCCTGGGACGGCGGCAGCAGCGCCAGGCGGATGACACCGTCAGCCACACCGTGACGCTGCTGATCGTCTGCGGTGTGGCCCTGGGGCTGCTCTGCGGACTCTGCGCCCCCCAGATCGCGCTCCTCTTCGGCGCCACGGAGACCGCCTACGACGACGCGGTGGCCTACCTGCGCACCCTGGCCTGGGGGATGCCTTTCCAGCTGCTCTGCCCTGCCTTCACCGCCATCATCCGGGCGGACGGGCGGCCCAAGTACGCCATGGGCTGCATGATCCTGGGCACCGTGGTGAACCTGGTGCTGGACCCCATCTTCATCTTCCCTCTGCAGATGGGAGTGGTGGGGGCCGGGATCGCCACGGTCATCGGCCAGATGGCCGCCGGCTGTCTCTTTCTGGCGGACCTGCGCCGGTTCCGGACCGTCCAGATTCGGCGGGAGTCCCTGCGCCCCACGGCGGCACTGACGGGGCGCATCCTGGCCCTGGGCTTTCCCAGCTTCCTGACCCAGATCCTCACCGCCCTGGTGCAGATCGTGCTGAACAACCTCCTGCGCACCTACGGTGCCCTCAGCGTCTACAGCAGCGACATCGCCCTCTCCGTCTACGGCATGATGATGAAAGTCTATCAGATCGCCCACTCCATGTTCGTGGGGGTCTCCTCCGCGGTCCAGCCCATCAACGGCTACAACTTCGGAGCCAAACGCTATGACCGGGTCCGGCAGACCTACCGGCTGGCGGCGGCCATCGCCCTGACGATCTCCGCAGTCTGGTTCGTGATCTTCCAGCTGTTCCCCCGGCCCATCGCCAGCCTTTTCATTTCGGACAGTGCTCTCTACCTGGACTGCGCCCAGCACTGCTTCCGGCTCTACATGGCGGTCTTCTTCCTCTACGGCCTCCATCTGGCCACGGCGTCTTTCTTCCAGGGGATCGGCAAGCCAATCCCCTCCCTGGTGATTCCCCTGGCCCGGCAGGGGGTATTCCTGATCCCCCTGGCGATCCTGCTCTCCAGCCGGCTGGGGCTGGACGGGGCGCTCCTGGCCGCCCCCATCGCCGACGAGCTGACCTTCCTGCTGAGTCTGGCGCTGGCCCTTCGGGAGTTCCGCGCCTGGCGGAAACGGGGCTGGCTGCCCGGGGCGTGACAATCAAGAAAAAGCAAACGGAGCGGACGCATCTGCGCCCGCTCCTGTCTTTCTGTATACTGGAAATCAGCCCTTCACCATGGAGGCGATCTCCGCGGCGAAGTTCTCCTGCTTCTTCTCGATGCCTTCGCCCTTCTCGAAGCGGACCGCATCCTTGAAGGTGACAGTGCCGCCCAGCGCCTTGCCGGCGGAGGCGATATACTGCTCCACGGTGCCGGTGAACACGTCGCCCCGGACGAACTCCTGCTGCAGCAGGCAGTTCTCGGAGTAGAACTTGTTCATCTTGCCCATGACGATCTTCTCCCGCACGTTCTCGGGCTTGCCCGCCATCTTGGGGTCGTTCTCCATCTGGACCATCATGATCTTCTTCTCCTCGTCCAGGACATCCTGAGTCACCTGGGACTTGTCCCAGAAACGGGGATTCAGCGCGGCGATCTGCATGGCCACGTCCTTGCCAATGGCAGTGGCATCGACTCCGCCGGCAACGTCCAGCGCCACCAGCACACCGATCTTGCCGCCGGCGTGGATATAGGGCACCATGAAACCGTCGGTGAAGAAAGCGAAGCGGCGGACCTTGATGTTCTCACCGATGACCAGCACCATCTCCTGCTGCTGCTCGGTAACGGTCCGGTCGGTGCCGTTGTACTTGCAGTCCATCAGAGCGTCCAGGTCAGCCGGCTTATTGGCGGCAACAGTGGCCGCCACACCCTTGACGAAGTCCACGAACTTCTCGTTCTTGCCCACGAAGTCGGTCTCGGCGTTGACCTCGACCACCACGCCCACGCCGTCGATGACGGCGGCATAGCGGTCTCGGCGTTGACCTCGACCACCACGCCCACGCCGTCGATGACGGCGGCATAGGCCATGCCCTCGGCGGCAATGCGGCCGGCCTTCTTGGCGGAGGCGGCCAGACCCTTTTCGCGCAGGTACTCGACAGCCTTGTCCATGTCGCCGTCGGCCTCGGTCAGCGCTTTCTTGCAATCCATCATCCCCACGCCGGTCATCTCGCGCAGGGTCTTTACATCAGCTGCGGTAAAAGCCATATTACGTTCCTCCCAAATCTTTTGATATCCAGGCGCAGCGCGCCGGAAACAGATCGATTATTCAGCGGCCTCGGCGGCGGGAGCCTCCTCCAGCTGCTCACCCTGCTTACCCTCCAGCACGGCATTGGCCATGATGGAAGAGATCAGCTTGATGGCGCGGATGGCGTCGTCATTGCCGGGGATCACGTAGTCGATCTCATCGGGATCGCAGTTGGTATCGGCAATGGCCACCACGGGGATGTGCAGCTTGTGGGCCTCGGCAATGGCGTTGCGCTCCTTGCGGGTATCCACAATGAACAGGGCGCCGGGCAGGGTCTTCATATCTTTCACGCCGCCCAGGTACTTCTCCAGCTTGGCAATCTCGCCCAGGTGCTTCATGACTTCCTTCTTGGGCAGCATATCGAACGTACCGTCGGACTGCATGGTCTTCAGCTGGTTCAGCCGGTCCACGCGGGTGCGCATGGTCTTGAAGTTGGTCATCATGCCGCCCAGCCACCGGGCGTTCACA
>CAJFNE010000002.1 GCA_904393855.1 uncultured Oscillibacter sp.
TGGGCCTGGCCACGGAGTGGCAGGAGTACGACCCCTCCGTGGAGCGGGTCTGGTGCGTCCTGTCCTACGAGGGGGAGGGCGACCCGCTGGAGTTTGGACAGCCTTACAGTCTGGAGCGGCAAGCGGAGGACGGCACTTGGGAGCAGGTGCCTTGGAAGAACGTGGCGTGGAATGACATCCTGTACACCCTGCCTGCCGGGGGAGAGTGGGCGTTCCCCTGCGTGCTCTCCCAGTTTGACTATGACTTCACCGACGGCACCTACCGGGTGGTGAAGGAGGTGGAGGCCCTGCCCGGCCAGGCGGAGACGCTGCCCTGCGAGGCGGAGTTCACCCTGCGGACGGGGGCGGCCATCTCGGCGGAGCGGCCCTACGGCTTTGCGCCCCTGGAGGACCTGCCGGGAGACGAGGCCCTCCTGGACGCGGACACGGACCTGGGGGACGCGGTGCTCTTCACCGACGCGGGGGAGGAGAACCTGAGCGCGGCGGAGGTCTTTCTGGGTAAGGCGGCGCTGGGTATCCCCTGCCAGCTGCGGACCGTGCAGAGCTATTACGAGAGCTGGCCCATGGTCATCGACGTGATCTATGAAAATGACAGCTTCCTCTGGCGGATGCGCACCGACGGGGAGATCACGGAGAAGCGGTTCTCCTACGTGGTGACGGACGGCGTGGACGTGTACCTCTCCAACGGGGCCGACTGGGCCGGCACGGAGGGCTACGACAGCGACAAGGCCTTCCTGCTGCCCGCCGGGTCCGGGGAGACGCTGGTGGACCTGGCGGAGATCATGACGGAGGACCGGCTGGCGGCCAGCACCGCCCGGTATCAGGTCTGGTCTCAGGACGGCGTCTGGTGCGCCCAGCTGACGGAGACCCCCACGGAGTTCGGCGTGGACTGGCGGAAACCCGGCGAGGGATATGGCGGCAGGCTCTACAACCTCCAGGACTGGGACGGCCTGGAGACCGCCATCACCGGCCTGGAGTGGCGGGAGGACAACACGCTGCTGCTCACCTGTGAGACCTTGGAAGGCACCAGCCGCCTGGTCTTCGACCCGGAGCATACCACGCTGGAAACTGCATAAACTGAGGCGGGAGGGGACGACCCTCCCGCCTTTTTGTAAACTTTTTTGAAACCTCTTGATTTTTTGCAAAATACCGTATAATATAGTATTGAAAATCATATTATAAGGTATGACGAAATTCGAGAGAGGAGCGGACGCCATGGAAGCGGCACACAGAATCTATCGGGCGAAGACGCGGCTGCGGCGGCGGGAGGAGGCCCGGATTCGGAATGAGCCTCCCCGCCTGACGGTGGGGGAGGAGGTCTTCAACGCCGTCAGTCACGGCGTCGGCGGCCTGCTGGCCATCGCGGCCATGGTGCTGCTGCTCCTCCGGTCCCACACGGGGATGGAGATCATGGCCTCCTGCTTCTACGGCATCAGCATGACCGTCATGATGTTCATGAGCGGCGTGTATCACGCCATGCCTGCCGGCTCCACCGCCAAGCGGGTGCTGCGGCGGTTTGATTACACCTCCATCTACCTCCTGATCGGCGGTACCTTTGCGCCGATCCTGCTGGTGTACCAGGGGGGCAGACTGGGAATCGCGCTGTTCTGCATCCAGTGGGGCGTGATCCTGTTCGGCGTGACCATGGTGGCGGTGTTCGGCCCAGGCCGCTGGCGGGCGCTGCACTTCACCCTCTACTTCCTCCTGGGCTGGAGCGGCCTGCTGTTCATTCCGGACTTCTACGCCAACGCCCGGCCCCTGCTGTGGTTCATCCTGGCGGGCGGGCTAGTCTACACCCTGGGGATGATCCCCTTTGCCCGCAGCCGGAAGTACGACCACTGCGTCTGGCACGTCTTCGTCCTGGCCGCCGCCGCTCTCCACTGGGTGGGAATCTATACGCAGATTTACAGCTGATTGGAGAACTGGGAGATCAGATGAGAGATAAAAGATAAAGGATAAAAGTTGTGGGCGCGGCGGAGCCGGACACGGTTCCAGTGTTTCGAGGGAGACGGAACACCATTACTTTTATCTCTTAACTCTGATCTCTTATCTAAAAAACAAAGGCCGCACCGAAAGATGCGGCCCTTGCTTTTACGCTTTTACTGTTCCAGCTTCGCGTTGCACTTCGCCAGGAAGCGCTCGTTGTTGATGATGGCCCGGGTGTGGGTGCCGGAGCCGATGGGGCCCTTGTCGTCCCAGGCCCGAACGGTGAAATCCACCATCTTGCCGTTCTCGGACACCGCCGTGATCTCCGCCTCCACGTAGACCTTCATGCCGATGGGGGTGGGAGCGGTGTGGGAGATGTCCAGGTGGGTGCCCACGCTGCCCTGGCCCTGCTCCAGATAGGGGCGCAGAGCGGCCTGAGCGGCGCCCTCCGCCATGGCGCAGAGGTAGGGAGTGCCGAACACCTCCAGCATGCCGGAGCCGATGGTGGCGGCGGTGTACTCCGGGGTGACGGTCTGCTCAATCCGGCAGCAGGTTCCAATTGCAATCATGGGGGTACTTCCTTTCCGTTTAATTCACAGAGGTGGACTTCAGCCGGGTCCACTCGCTGTCGTACAGGTCCAGGATCTCCTGGGGCAGTCCGGCGTAGCTCTCGCACTGGGCCATGATGGTCTCGTCGGGATAGGCCAGGGGGTCGGAGGAGACCTCCGGGTCCAGGGCCTCCCGCACGCTCATCAGGGGCGTGGAGTACCAGATCTCCTCGCAGTTCTTCAATCCCGCCTCAGTGGAGCACATGTAGTTGATAAAGGCCTCCGCGTTCTCCTTATTGGGGGCGTCCTTCAGGATGCACATGGCGTCCACGTAGATGTTGGTGCCCTCCTCCGGGATGTAGAAGCCCAGGTCGGGATTGCTCTCCAGCATGGTCAGGTAGTCGCCGTAGTAGTAGGTGCCGATGGCGGCGTTGGCGCCCTCCATCTTGCCGAAGACCTCGTCCATCACGTAGCCCTGGAGAATGGGCTTCTGGGCGACCAGGGTATCCACGGCCTCGGTGATCTGGGCGGTGTCCGTGGTGTTGTAGGAGTAGCCCAGCCGCTTGAGAGCGATGCCGATGGCGTCCCGGGAGTTGTCGATCATCACGATGTCGCCGCTGTACTTCTCATTCCAGAGCAGGTCCCAGCTGCCCAGGTCCGCCTCGTCCACCATGGTGGTGTTGTAGATGACCCCCATGAGGCCCCACATGTAGGGCACGGAGTACAGGTTTTCCGGGTCGTACTCCGGGTTCTTCAGCTCCGGGTCGATGTCCTCGAAGTTGGGGATATTGTCAAAATTCAGGGGCTCCAGCATGTCCTCCTCGATCATCCGGGCGATCATATAGTCGGAGGGGATCACCACATCGTAATCCGTTCCGCCGCCGGCGATCATGGCGTACATGGTCTCATTGCTGTCGTACATTTGGTAGTTGACGTGGATGCCGGTGGCAGCCTCGAAGTCCTCCAATACGGACTCGTCGATATACTCACCCCAGTTGTACACATTCACCTCGCCGCCGGAGGTCTGCTGAACCTCGCCGGAGGTGTCGCCGGAGTCCGACTCCTCGCGGGAGCTGACGCATCCGGACAGGAGACTGACCGCCAGGGTCAGGCTCAACATGAGTGCCAGAGTCTTTTTCAATTTCTTTCTCGTTCTCCTTTCAAATTTGAAAACTCATATCACCAGGGCCGCGGCCCGTGTGAACGGAAGGGATCACCGCCGCAGGGCGGCCTGGCGCCTGGCGTCCTGCCGGGCCTGGCGCAGGTTGATGATCACCAGCAGCAGCAGCACCGCCACGAACATCAGGGTGGACAGGGCGTTGATCTCCGGGCTCACCCGGCGGCGCACCATGGAGTACACCACCATGGAGAGGGTGGACGCCTGGCTGCCGGCGGTGAAGTAGCTGATGACGAAATCATCGATGCTCATGGTAAAGGCGATCAGGAGCCCATTGACAATGCCGGGCATCAGCTCCGGCAGCACCACCTTGCGGAAAGCCGTCCACCGGGTGGCGCCCAGGTCCATGGCGGCCTCCGCCAGGTTGGGGTCCAGCTGGTGGAGCTTGGGCAGCACGGAGACGATGACATAGGGGATGTCAAAGGTGATGTGGGCGATCAGCAGCGTGATAAAGCCCAGGTTGAAGCTGAAGTCAAACCAGAGGTTGGCGTTCACCGCCCACTCCTGGGCGTTCAGCCAGCCGGAGAAGTCCGCCAGCACCTGCCCCGCGAACACGAACAGCAGCATCATGGACACGCCCGTGATGATGTCCGCGTTGGTCAGGGGAATGTTGTTCACCGTCAGGCACAGGTTCCGGGGACGGCGCTTCATGCTGGAAAAGCCGATGGCCGCCGCGGTGCCCACCACGGTTGCAATGATGGTGGCCAGAATGGAGACCTCCAGCGTGGTCTGCAGGGCGCTGAGCACCGTCCGGTTCCCCAGCAGCTCCCGGTACCAGTCCAGGGTGAAGCCGCCCCAGACGGCGTTAGACTTGGAGTCGTTGAAGGAAAAGACGATCAGCACGAAGATGGGGGCGTAGAGAAAGAGAAACATCACCGCCACGAACAGGCGGGAGAGCACGCCGTTCTTCTTCACAGCAGCACCGCCTTTCCCTCACCCTCGCCGAAGCGGTTCATGAGCCCCATGGAGATCAGGACGATCACCATCATCACCAGGGAGATGGCGGAGCCCAGATGGGGATTGTAGGCGGAGCCCAGGAACTGCATCTCAATGAGGTCGCCCAGCAAGAGGCTCTTGCCGCCGCCCAGCAGGCGGGAGATCACGAACGTGGAGACCGACGGGATGAACACCATGGTCACCCCGGAGAGGACCCCCGGCAGGGACAGGGGGAACGTCACCCGGCGAAACACCTGGATGCTGTTGGCGCCCAGGTCCTGGGCGGCCTCGATGATCCGGGGGTCGATCTTCACGATGACGGAAAAGATGGGCAGCACCATGAAAGGCAGGAAGTTATACACCATGCCCAGCACCACCGCGCCGGAGGTGTTGATGATGTCCAGCTTAGGAAGGCCGATGGTGGCCAGGAGCGTGTTGAAAAAGCCGTTGCGCTCCAGCAGGAACTGCCAGGAGTAGGTCCGCAGCAGGAAGTTCATCCACATGGGCAGCATGATCAGCAGCATGGCCATGCTCTGCAGGCGGCCCCGCTCCCGGGCCAGAAAGTAGGCCATGGGATAGCCCAGCAGGATGCACACCACCGTGGCAATGCCGGCCAGCAGGAAGGAGCGGCCGAACACGGGGGCGTACTGCAGCATGTTGGAGAAGTTATCCAGGGTGAAAGCGCCGTCCCGGGTGGTGAGGGCGTAAACCACGACCAGAATCAGGGGCGCCACCACGAAAAGGGCCATCCACCCCACATAGGGGGCGGCAATCCACTTATTCCGCATAGCCGTCCTCCCGGCGGGCCGCTTCCCCGTCGTCCTCCTCGTCCAGGGCGTCCGCGTCGGAGAGTTCCTCATACTCCTCACTGTAGGAGCTGTAATCGCCGAACATGCCGGAGTACTGGCTCTTCTTCATGATATGGAAGCCGTCGGGGTCGATCTTCACGCCGATGTGCCGGCCCTCGGGGGAGTGATCCGTGGTCTGGATCAGCCACTTGAAGCCCTTGAAATCCACAATGATGTCGTACTGCATCCCCTTGAAGGTGACGTTGGTGACGGTACCCACCAGCTGGCCCTCCTCCGGGGGGACGATGTCGATATCCTCCGGCCGGATGACCACGTCCACCGGCTCGTTTTCGGCAAAGCCGCCGTCCAGGCAGGCAAACTCCCGGCCGTACATCTTCACCACCCGGTCCCGGACCATGACGCCGTCGATGATGTTGGACTCGCCGATGAAGTCCGCCACAAAGGCGTTCTTGGGCTCGTTGTAGATGTCCTCGGGGGTGCCGATCTGCTGGATGGTGCCCTTGTCCATGACCACGATGGTGTCGGACATGGTCAGGGCCTCCTCCTGGTCGTGGGTGACGTAGATAAAGGTGATGCCCACCTGCTGCTGGATGCGCTTGAGTTCGATCTGCATGTCCTTGCGCAGCTTCAGGTCCAGGGCGCCCAGGGGTTCGTCCAGCAGCAGCACCTTGGGCCGGTTCACCAGGGCCCGGGCGATGGCCACCCGCTGCTGCTGGCCGCCGGAGAGGGCGTCCGGCTTGCGGTTTTCAAAGCCTTTCAGACTGACGGTCTCCAGCATCTCCAGGACCCGCTGGCGAATCTCCTCCTCGGGGACCTTCACTTTCCGGCGGCTGACGACCTTGCCATTCTCGTCCCGCTGCTCCTCCACCCTGGGCATCCGAAGGCCAAAAGCCACATTTTCAAACACATTCAGATGCGGGAACAGGGCGTATTTCTGAAACACCGTGTTGATCTGCCGCCGGTAGGGCGGAACGTCATTAATCCTCACACCGTCAAAGAGGACGTCTCCCGACGTGGGGGTCGTGAAGCCGCCGATGATCCGCAGCGTGGTGGTCTTGCCACATCCGCTGGGTCCAAGCAGTGTGAGGAATTCCTTATCATTGATATAGAGATTTAAGTGATCGAGAACCAGCTCGTCGTCGTACGCCATGCAGAGGTCCCGCAGGCGAATCAACTCTTTGGACATGTATCCTCCCCCATTTCAATCGTATGATTTCCGTAAAAACGATGCGCCTCTTTTCTCTGTTGAGGGGGAACCTTTCTCGTCGAAATTCAGCAACATGAACTATATCGAAACTGATCGGAAAAGTCAAGGGAAATACTTATATTTTATACGGGATTTTCCACAGGGTTACGAACCGGGAAAGTATTTTTCCCGGAACGGGACGCTCTCCACGGTGAAAACCCGGCCCCGCAGGTAGTTCAGCATCCCCGCGTCCGTGGGGAAAGGAAAGGCCAGCTGGTAGGAGTACAGGGCCTGCCGGGTCTCGCCGTAGCGGCGGTTCACATCGCCCCGGCCATACTTGCCGTCCCCCAGCAGCGGGCAGCCGATCTCCGCCATGGAGACACGGATCTGGTGGGTGCGCCCGGTGAGAAGCTGGCACTCCACCAGGGACAGCTCCCCCCGGGTCTCCAGAGTCTTGTAGAGGGTGGCGGCGGTTTTGCCGCCGGGGACGGGGCGGCGGTAGAAAGAGACCTGCTTTTTTCCCTCATCCTTTAATAGAAAGCCTTCGATTTTTCCCTCCGCCGGCCTGGGCCGGCCCACGGTGACGCAGAGGTAGGATTTCTCCACCTCGTGATTTTTAATCTTCTCGTTCAGGATGCGCAGGGTCTCCGCGTTCTTGGCGGCGATGACGATGCCGCCGGTGTTGCGGTCGATCCGGTTGCACAGGGCGGGGGCAAAGGCGTTCTCCCACTTGGGGTTCCACTCTTTCTTCTGATAGAGGTACGCCTGGATGTGGTTGATGAGGGTGTTGACTTTCTCCGTCTCGTCGGCGTGGACCACCACGCCGGGGCGCTTGTCCGCCAGCAGCAGGTTCTCGTCCTCGTAAACGATGTTCAGCCGGGGCTGAAACACCGTCAGGAATAGGTTTTCCTCCGAGGGCTTGTCAAAGAACTCATCATTGATATATAATTGCAGCACGTCCCCGGCCTCCAGCCGCACGTCCCGCTTGGAGCCCTTGCCGTTGACCTTGATCCGCTTGAGCCGGATGTACTTCTGCAAAAGGGCGGGGGGCAGCAGGGGCAGATTCTTGGCCACGAAGCGGTCCAGCCGCTGTCCGGCGTCATTCTTTCCAATGGTAAACTCCCGCATGGTGGTCCTCCTGTGCAGTGATTCTGAGTTCATGATACGCGATTTCCGCCGGGTTGTAAAGAGGCGGAACGGAGAGCCCCCGCCTGTTTTGCGCGGGATCATGGAAAGCCCGCTAAAAAAACCGGCGGAAATTTGAAAAAATTGTTTGACAACCGTGGTGTAATCCCTTATAATACTAACCGTGTCATTGCGAGGTAGCCTATGATTTTAGATGTAACACCTGTCCTGCGGAACCCGGAAAAACGGATTCCTTTCCAGTTTTCCCTGGATCTCAGCGACCTGGAATTCGCCGGCCGGCATCCCATCAGCCGCCCCGTGGAGGTGGAGGGGGAGGTCCGCAGTTCCGCTGATGTGCTGACCTTGACCCTGACGGCCTCCACCACGCTGGACGCGGTCTGCGACCGCTGCGGCAAGGAGTTCCTGCAGGCCAAGAGCGTGCCGTACAGCTGCATGCTGGCGGAGGAACTGCAGAGTGAGGACAGCGATGACATCGTCCTGCTGGAGGCAGGCAAGGTGGATGTGGGCGATCTGGCCCGCACCGCGTTCCTCCTCGACATGGACACGAAAACACTGTGTTCGGAAGATTGCAAGGGACTTTGTCCCCGGTGCGGCGCCAACCTGAACGACGGTCCTTGCGGCTGCAAACGGGAGGTAGACCCGCGTCTGGCGGCCCTGGCAAAGCTTTTGGAGAACAAATAAAGACATAAGGACGGGCTGGAACCCGGGCCTTTGAGAGATCAAGGAGGTGTCACCATGGCAGTACCCAAGGGAAAAGTATCGAAAGCAAGACGCGATAAGCGGCGCAGCTCCCACTGGAAGTTGGCGGCTCCCGGTCTCGTCGCCTGCTCCAAGTGCGGCGCTCTGCACCTGCCTCACAGAATGTGCCCGGAGTGCGGAACCTACAAGGGCCGTACGGTCAAGGCCGTCAAGTCCGTTGTGGCGAAATAAGCAAGCAGGAGGGAAGAGACATCTTCCCTCCCTTTCTTTTTTTAGGTCCGCAAGAATTCTGGAACAGCTGCCTTGCCAAGGGGCAGATGTTTGGGGTATACTATATATGTATGACCTTGTGGAGGGAGCGGATTTGCGGATGAGCAAGCATCGCCGCCATGACGATGACATTTATGTAGAAGCCTATACCCGCAGGACAGGGAAGTACCGCTATGTGCCGGGGCACTACCGCACCAGACCCAGCAGGCGCAAGGCGGAGCGCGAAGCGCGGGAACGGGCGAATGAGCGGGCTATGGCAGTGGCTGCCGTCGTGCTCTTTCTGGCACTGCTGTGCAGCTTTTGCTCTGCCTGACGGGCCCTCTTTGCGTAATCCGCAAGATACATGATCAAAATATCCAACGCTTTTAGGGAGGATATCAGAATGTCGAAACCCATTGTAGCCATCGTGGGCCGTCCCAATGTGGGAAAGTCCATGTTATTCAACAAGCTGATCGGCCGGCGGCTCTCCATTGTGGAGGACACCCCCGGCGTCACCCGGGACCGCATCTACGGGGAGACGGACTGGAACGGCCGCTCCTTCATCCTGGTGGACACCGGCGGCATCGAGCCCCGGACGGACAACCAGATTCTCTCCTTCATGCGGGAGCAGGCCCAAATCGCCATTGACAATGCCACCGTCATCATCTTCCTGACGGACATCCGGACCGGCCTTACCTCCTCCGACCAGGAGGTGGCCAGCATGCTGCTGCGCAGCGGCAAGCCCATCGTGCTGGCGGTGAACAAGATGGACTCCACCGGCGCGCCGGACCCGGACTTCTACGAGTTCTACAACCTGGGGCTGGGGGACCCCATCCCTGTCTCCGCCGTCCACGGCCACGGCACCGGCGACCTGCTGGACGCCTGCGTGCGGTACTTCCCGCCGGAGGAGGCGGAGGAGGAAGAGGACGACGCCATCAAGGTGGCCGTCATCGGCAAGCCCAACGCGGGCAAGTCCTCCCTGGTGAACCAGATCCTGGGAGAGGAACGGGTGATCGTCTCCGACATGGCGGGCACCACCCGGGACGCCATCGATACCCCCTTTGAGAACGAGCAGGGCAGGTTCATCTTCATCGACACCGCTGGCATCCGCCGCAAGTCCAAGGTGGAGGAGGACATCGAGAAGTACTCGGTCCTCCGGGCCACCATGGCCGTGGAGCGCAGCGACGTGTGCCTGATCCTGATCGACGCCACCGAGGGCGTCACGGAGCAGGACACCAAGGTGGCCGGCCTGGCCCACGAGGCGGGTAAGGCCAGCATCATCGTGGTGAACAAGTGGGACCTGATCGAAAAGGACGGCAAGACCATGGACAAGATGCGGGCGGAGGTCCGCAACGCCCTGGCCTTCATGACCTATGCGCCCATCCTGTTCATCTCCGCCAAGACTGGCCAGCGGGTGAACCGGCTCTTTGAGCTGATCGACTACGTCTCCAACCAGGCCAGCACCCGGATCACCACCGGCATGCTGAACAATGTCCTGGAGGATGCCCAGACCCGGGTGCAGCCCCCCTCCGACAAGGGCCGGCGGCTGAAGATCTACTATATGACCCAGGTGGGCATCCGGCCGCCTCACTTCGTCGTCTTCTGCAACGACGCGCGGCTGTTCCACTTCTCCTACCAGCGGTATTTGGAGAACTGCATCCGCAATACCTTTGGCCTGGAGGGGACCCCCATCATTCTCTCCATCCGCCAGCGGGGCGAGAAGGAGGGGTGAGCATATGCTGGATTCTGTTTACCTGGACCCGAATGCCGTGGCAGGGCCTGCGCTCCTTGAGATTCTTATCGTGGCAGTCATCGCCTATTTCTGCGGCTGCTTCAACGGGGCGGTCATCGTCTCCAAGTACATCCTGCGGGATGATGTCCGCAACCATGGCAGCGGCAACGCGGGCCTTACCAACTTTTACCGGACGTTCGGCGGCCCGCTGACCTTTGCGGTGATCCTGTGCGATGTGCTGAAGGCCGTTGTGGCGGTGCTGCTGGGCAGCTGGCTTCTGGGCACGGCTGCCGGACAAAATGGCTATGCGGACAGCGCGCAGATCAGCAGCATGTGGGCGCTGTTCGGCAAGTACTGGGCCGGGCTCTTCTGCCTGCTGGGCCACATGTTCCCCTGCATGTTCCACTTCAAGGGCGGCAAGGGGATTCTCTCCGGCGGCACCATCGCCCTCATGATTGACTGGCGGATCGCCCTGGTGGTCTGGGGTGGCTTCCTGATCCTGGCGATCCTGACCCGGTATGTGTCCCTGGGGTCCATCTGGGCCGGGGCCAGCTTCCCTTTCATCTCCTGGTATTGCTACCCGGACCCGGTCATCGTGCTCCTGGCCTTCCTTCTGGGCTGCCTGGTGGTCTGGATGCATCGGGAGAACATCAAGCGCCTGATTCATGGGAATGAGAATAAATTCAGCCTGCACCGCAAGAAAGAGTAGAGATAAAAGATGATAGATAATAGATAAGAGATATCTTTTATCTTTTCACTTTGATCTCTTATCTTTGCAGAAAGGGGATTCCATATGAAAACAGTCGTATTAGGCACCGGCGGGTGGGGGACAGCCCTGAGCCTGGTCCTGTGTGATAACGGACACGAGACGGTCCTCTGGTCCCACAACTCCGCCAAGGCGGCGGAGATGGCAAAGACCCGGGAGAATCCCCTGCTGCGGGGGGTGATCTTGCCGGAGAAGCTTCAGATCACCGGGGACCTTGACTGCCTGGAGGGGGCGGACCTGGTGGTGTCCGCACCGCCTTCCTTCGCCGTGCGGGAGACCGCCCGGAAGATGGCCCCCTATCTGACGGAGCGGACCGTGGTAGTCTCCGTCTCCAAGGGCATCGAGCGGGATACGAATCTGCGCCTGAGCCAGGTGATCCAGGAGGAGACGGGAAACCGCTGCCCGGTGGCGGCGCTCTCCGGCCCCTCTCATGCCGAGGAGGTGGGCATTCGGATGCCCACCGGCTGCGTGTCCGCCTGCCCGGACCGGGCGGCGGCCCGCTTGGTCCAGGACGCCTTCATGAACGACTATTTCCGGGTCTACACCAGTCCGGATATCGTGGGTGTGGAGTTGGCGGGGGCCCTGAAGAACGTGGTGGCCCTCAGCTGCGGCATCTGCGCGGGCCTGGGGTTTCAGGACAACACGAAGGCCCTGCTGATGACCCGGGCCATGGCGGAGCTGACCCGCCTGGGGGAGAAGCTGGGCGGCACCCGGCAGACCTTCGGGGGACTGGCCGGCATGGGGGATCTGATTGTCACCTGCACCTCCCTCCACTCCCGGAACAACCGGGCCGGCATCCTGATCGGCCAGGGCAGGAGCGTCCAGGAGGCCATGGACGAGGTGGGCGCTGTGGTGGAGGGCTACTACGCCGCCGAGAGTATCCACCAGCTGAGCGCGCGGGAGGGTGTGGAAATGCCCATCTGCAGCTGCGCCTATGAGGTGCTGTATCACGGCAAACCCATCCGGGACGTGGTGACGGAGCTGATGACCCGGGCCAAAAAGGACGAGGAGCGGGAGGCCGCGTGGCTCTAAAAAAGAAGTCCTGGAGGAGCAGAGCGGTTCCTCCGGGGCTGTTTTTGTAAAAGAAAATCCCGGACGCAAAGTCCGGGATTTTAGTTTGTACAGATCAGATCGCGCGCGTGACCTTGCCGGAACGCAGACACCGGGTACAAACATACACATGGCGGGGGCTGCCGTCGACGATTGCCTTCACACGCTTCACGTTGGGCTTCCAAGTACGGTTAGAACGCCGGTGAGAGTGGGAGACCTTGATGCCAAAGGTAACGCCCTTGTCGCAGAACTCGCATTTAGCCATCCGTTGCACCTCCTTGCTGCTGCGTACTTTCTGGGCCTTTTGCAGGCACAGCTAATATCATAGCAGAACTCTTCCCAAAAAGCAAGAAGAATTTTCAAAAAAAGTTCAGGTTTTTTGGAGGGGATCGCCGCCTGGAAGGTGTTGCGGAATCCGGGAGATTCATATATAATAAAATATACCAAACTACACAAGCTGAGACCCGGCGCCGCGCGCCGGGCGGATTGGCGCGGGCCGCGGCCCCGCCGGAAAGACGAGGAAGCCTATGGGAAGTAGGGGAGTCAAACTCACAAAGTTCGTCGAGACCTTTGAGCTGGAAGTGGTCAATCAGGGCAGCGATTTCGATTCGGCGCAGCTGACGATCATGGAGCTGAACCGACCGGGGCTCCAGTTTCAAAACTTCTACGACTACTTCGATCCCCGCCGGATTCAGGTGATTGGCAAGGCGGAGGCCATGTATCTCAAAGAGATGGCGCCGGAGCGGCGCAGGAAGTGCTTTGACAATCTGTTCCTGTACGACATCCCCGCGCTGGTGATCTGCCGGGGACTGGATTTCTGCCCGGAGTGTCTGGAGAGCGCGAAAGAGCACAAGAAGACGCTGCTGCGCACCCAGGAGACCACGGTGGACTTCACCAGCCAGACCATCGAATTCCTCAACCGGGAGCTGGCCCCCTGCATCACCCGGCACGGCGTCCTGCTGGATATCTACGGCGAGGGGGTCATGATCACCGGCGACTCCGGCATCGGCAAGAGCGAGTCCGCCATTGAGCTGATCATGCGGGGCCACCGCCTGGTGGCTGACGACGCCGTGGAGCTACGGCTGATTTCCAACCAGCTCATCGGCACCGCGCCGGAGATCATCCGCCACTATATCGAACTGCGGGGTATCGGCGTCATCGACGTGCGCCAGCTCTTCGGCATGCGGGCCATCAAGGTGGAGTCCCAGCTGGACCTGGTGGTCCACTTTGAGCCCTGGGACAGCACCCAGATCTATGATCGCCTGGGCTTGGAGGACCACTTCACGGAGATTCTGGGCATCCAGGTGCCCATCATCAATATCCCCGTGCGGCCGGGCCGGAATCTGGCCAGCATCGTGGAGGTGGCGGCCATGAACAACCGCCACCGGAAGGTGGGCTACAACGCCGCGGAGGAGCTGGCCCGCCGGGTGGACCAGCGGGCGGACCGGGGCGCGGATACGTAAACAGGAGGCGGAGCGGATGTTTATCGGCATTGACGTGGGCGGCACGAACCTGAAAGCCGGTCTGGTGGAGGAGAGCGGCCGGCTCCTGGCCGTGGAGCGGACGCCCCTGGATTTCCAGGGGGCGGAGTCTTTCGCGGAGACCACGGCCCGCCTGGCGGAGACGGTGGCCCGGAAGGGCGGCATTCCCCGGGAGAAAGTCCAGTGCGTGGGCATGGGACTGCCCGGAGCCGTCTCCGGCGGCGATATCGTCTATACCACCAACATCCCCATGCGGGACGTCCCCATTGCGGACCTGTTCCGCCGTCATTGGGATGTGCCGGTGGTGCTGGGCAACGACGCGGACTGCGCCGCCGTGGGGGAATTCTTCTTCGGCGCGGGCCGAGGCTGCCAGGACGCGGCGGTGGTGACGCTGGGTACCGGCGTGGGCTGCGGCCTGATCCTGGGCGGCAAGCTCCGGGGCGGCCCGATCACCAGCGAAGCGGGCCATATCACTATCTGCCACGATGGGGAAGTGTGCAACTGCGGCCGCCGGGGCTGCTGGGAGCAGTATGCCTCCGCCACCGGACTGATCCGAATGACGAAAGCGGCCATGGCCGCCCACCCGGAGAGCCTGCTGTGCCATCTGGCCGCGGAGAGCGGTGTGGAGGGGCGGACGGCTTTCCAGGCGGCGGAGCGCGGGGACGAGACGGCCCTGGCGGTGTGCCGGGAGTTTGTGGGCTACCTGGCCGACGGCATCATCAGCCTGGCCAACCTCCTCCGGCCGGAGGTAGTGGTCCTCGGCGGCGGCGTGGCCGCTGCGCCGGAGCGTCTGCTGCTGGAACCCCTGCGGGAGCTGGTGGAGCGGGAGAGCTTTGCCCGCCACGGCGGCCGGGCCACCCGGGTAGTCCGGGCGGAGCTGGGCAATGACGCCGGCATCCTGGGCGCCGCGCTGCTGCAGCGGGTGATCTGATTTGCATGAGGAGGTCTTTCCATGTCCTGGGAGACATCGTTGGATAGCTGGGTCCGGGAGCATCTGCCGGACCTGCGGGTGATCTGCGGCGAGCCCATGAGCCGCCACACCTCGTTCCGGATCGGCGGACCGGCCAAGCGGATGGCCTTCCCGGACCGGGGGGAGCAGGCGGCGCGTCTGTTGGAATTTGCCCGTGACTGCGGCGCCCGGCCTCTGGTGATCGGCAATGGCACCAACCTGCTGGTACCGGACGAAGGCCTGGACCGGCTGGTGATCGACACCTCCGCGGGCCTGAACCGCCTGGAGTCCGGCGGGGAGCCGGATACGGTGTTTGCGGAGTCCGGCGTGCCCCTGGCGCGGCTGGCGGAGTTCGCCTGTCGGCAGGGGCTGACGGGACTGGAGTTCGCCCATGGCATCCCCGGCACGGTGGGCGGCGCGGTGTGCATGAATGCCGGGGCCTACGGCGGGGAGATGAAGCAGGTGGTTACGCGGGCCTCCGTCCTCTTCCCGGGGGAGGGGGTCCGGGAGCTTACCGGAGAGGAGCTGGACTTCGGCTACCGCCACAGCCTGCTGACGGACCATCCGGAGGCGGTGGTGCTCTCCGCGCTGTTCCGGCTGCGCCCCGGGGATCCGGCGGCCATCCGGGAGGCCATGCGAGACCTGATGGCCCGCCGGAAGGCCAGCCAGCCGCTGGACCTGCCCAGCGCGGGCAGCACCTTCAAGCGGCCGGCGGGCTATTACGCCGGGACCTTGATCGATCAGTGCGGCCTGAAGGGGCTGGCGGTGGGCGGCGCCCAGGTCAGCGAGAAGCACGCCGGCTTCGTGGTAAACCGGGGCGGCGCGACGTTCGCGGATGTGACGGAGCTGATCCGGCAGGTCCAGGAGCGGGTGTTCGCCGAGGCTGGTGTCCGCCTGGAGCCGGAGGTCAAAATCATCTCAGCGTGAGGAAGCGGTGAGTTCCATGGAAATTCTGATCATCTCCGGTCTCTCCGGGGGCGGCAAGAGCAAGGCCGCCTCCTTTTTGGAGGACATGGGGTACTACATTGTGGACAACATGCCCGCCGCCATGATCCTGAAATTCGCGGAGTTCTGCGAGCGGGGCGGGGGCCGGTATGACCGGGCGGCCCTGGTGTACGACGTGCGCACGGCCACCTCCCTGACGGAGATCTTTGATGTGCTGGACCAGCTGAAGACCATGCGGATCGACTGCCGCGTGCTGTTCCTGGAGGCCTCGCCGGAGGTCATCATCCAGCGGTACAAGGAGAGCCGCCGGCGGCATCCCCTGCGGAACAGGACCGACTCCCTGGAGGAGGCGGTCCGCCGGGAGCGGGAGCTGATGGAGCCCCTGAAGGCCCGGGCGGATGTGGTGATCGACACGACGCATACCAGCACCGCTCAGCTGCGGGCCCGGCTCCTGCGGGAGTTCGGCGGCGCGGCGGAGCAGAGCGGCATGGCGGTGAACGTGGTGTCCTTTGGCTTCAAGTACGGTCTGCCCATGGAGGCGGACCTGGTGTTCGACGTGCGCTTCCTGCCGAACCCCTATTACATCGACGAACTGCGCCCCCAGACCGGGCTGGATCAGGGGGTGGCGGATTATGTGCTGCAATCGAAACAGGCCCAGGGGTATCTGCCCCGGCTGGAGGAGCTGCTGGCCTACTCCCTGCCGCTCTACGTGGAGGAGGGGAAGACCTCCCTGGTGATCGCCGTGGGCTGCACCGGCGGGCGGCACCGCTCTGTGGCGGTGGCCCACGTGCTGGCGGAGTTTCTGCGCAGACGCTGCGGATGCCCGGTGACGGAGAACCACCGGGACATGGCCCGGGGCTGACGGGAAGGAGCTGCTATGAGGGAACCCTATTTTCCCCGCAGGGAGCAGGGACCGCGGATCGCCGCCATCGGCGGCGGCCACGGTCTGTCCAACATGCTGCGGGGGTTGAAGCAATATACGGAAAATCTCTCCGCCATCGTCACGGTGGCGGATGACGGCGGCGGCAGCGGCATGCTGCGCCAGGACCTGGGGATGCCCCCGCCGGGAGACATCCGCAACTGCATGGAGGCCCTGGCCAACACGGAGCCCCTGATGCGGGAGCTGATGCAGTACCGTTTCACCGAGGGCACGCTGGCGGGACAGAGCTTCGGCAATCTGTTCCTGGCGGCCCTGAACGGGATCTCCTCCTCCTTTGACGAGGCGGTGGCCCGCATGAGCGAGGTGCTGGCCATCACGGGCCGGGTGCTGCCGGTGACCACCGCGGACGTCCAGCTGGAGGCGTTTTTTGAAAACGGCGCCTCCGTGGTGGGGGAGTCCAAGATCTTTTACTGCAAGAAGCGGGAGAACTGCCGGATCACTCAGGTGCGGCTGCTGCCGGAGCATCCCCGGGCCCTGCCGGAGGCTCTGGCGGCCATCCGGGAGGCGGACGTGCTGCTGCTGGGACCCGGCAGCCTCTACACCAGCATCATTCCCAACCTGCTGGTGGACGGCATCGTGGAGGCCATCCAGGCCTCCCAGGCCCTGAAAATCTATGTCTGCAACGTGATGACCCAGGAGGGGGAGACGGAGGGCTACACGGTCTCCGACCACATCCAGGCCATCTTCCAGCACGCGGCGCCGGACCTCTTCCACCTGTGCCTGGTGAACTCCTCCCCCATCCCCAGGGAGGTGGCCGCCCGGTATGCCGCGGAGGGGGCGGAGCCCCTGCGGTATGACGCGGACGCCTGTGCTGCGCTGGGTGTGGAGGTCGTGCGCCGCCCGGTGGCGGCAGTGGTGGACGGCTACGTCCGTCACCAGTCCGACGCCCTGGCTCGGGAGCTGATCCTGCTCCACGCTGAGCGCAGCGTCCGCATCGCCGGCAGCAGCGCCGGCGCCCGGACGGACGCCTACCGGATGGAGCACCGGCGGTAACGGGTGTCCGCAGATCGACTCGCCCATTTTGGGGCGTGAACAGGAGAGATGGGAGTTATCCATGTCCTTTTCCTACGACACAAAAAATGAATTATGCAAGCTTCCCGTGCAAAAGCTCTGCTGCGCCCGGGCGGAGGCCTACGGCATCCTGCTCTACTGCAATACGTTCAGCTCCACGGAGGTTCGGATCATCACGGAGAATCCCAATTTTGCCGCCCGGCTGCCCAAGCTGTTCCAGCGGGCCTTCTCCCTGCGGTTTGACCGTATGCCGGAGCCGGGGACGCCGGGGAAGCTGGTGTTTCAGATTACGGACCGGAAGAAGCTGGACCGGATCATCAATGCGCTGGGTTACGATCCCCGGCAGAACCTGGTGCTCCACATCAACTTCGGGCTGCTGGAGGAGGAGTGCTGCCGGGCCTCCTTCCTGCGGGGGACGTTCTTCGCCGGCGGCAGCTTGACGGACCCGCAGAAGCGGTATCACCTGGAGCTGAACACCTCCCACCTGCAGGCCAGCCGGGAGCTGGAGGTACTGCTGCGGGAGTGCGGGTACCCGCCCAAGAGCCTGGCCCGGAACGGCAGCTTCATCACCTACTTCAAGCAGAGCGACCAGATTGAGGACTTCCTCACCTGGATCGGCGCGCCGGTGGCGGCCATGCGCATCATGTCCGCGAAAGTGGAGAAGGACCTGCGCAACAGCGTGAACCGCCGGCTGAACTGCGACAGCGCCAACCTGGACAAGGCGGTGGGCGCCGCCCAGGAGCAGATGGAGGCCATCCGCAAGCTGCGGGAGGCGGGACTGCTGGAGCAGCTGCCGGACAAGCTGCAGCTGACGGCCGCTCTCCGGCTGGAGTATCCGGAGCTGAGTCTCAGCGAGCTGGCGGAGTCCTTTGACCCGCCGGTGACGAAATCCTGCCTGAACCACCGGCTGCGCAAGCTGGTGGAGCTGGCAAAGCCCTTATAGAGGAAAACAACGACAGGATCAGACCAAGACAACGAATGGAGGAGATTATCATGGATCGGTGTGAACTGGCTTTTCAGTACCGGAAGGAGAGATACAACTGCGCCCAGGCGGTGGCGGCCGCGTTCGCGGACCTGCTGGAGACGACGCCGGAGGCGCTGTTCGCCGCGGTGAGCGGCTTTGGCGGCGGCGTAGGCGGTTGTCATGAGGAGATCTGCGGCGCCCTCAGCGGCGGCGTCTACGTGCTGAGCCGGCTGTACGCCGACCCGGCGGACCGGGCGGGCCATAAGACGGTCTACCCCAAGGTGCAGGAATTCCGCCGCCGGTTTGAGGAGACTTTCGGCCACATCCGGTGCGGCCAGCTGCGCACCGCTGCCCCCGGCGCCACGGAGGCCACCCCCGCCGCCTTCCGGCTGGGAGCCCACTCCCACTGCGACATCATGGTGGTCACGGCGGTGGAGATCCTGGAGCAGATGCTGGCGGAGGAAGCGGCGTAAGCGCCGGGTGACCGGCGGAGAGGGGCGCGTGTGTGATGAGCGGGAAAAAGAGGGATTTTTCAGACCCCCACCAGATGATGACCGTTGTCTGTGTGGTTTTTTACAGCGGGCTGGGCCTGCTGTTTCTGGACTGGGGTCTGCTGACGTTGTTCCCCCCTCTGGGGGAGACGCCGGTGCCCCTGGTGCTGCTGGCCTGCGCGATGGCGGCGATTCTCGCGGCGTCCATCCTCTCGGCCTTTGTGCGCTGCCCTTTCTGCGGGGCCTGGCTGTGCAGGGGGATGCGCCTGCCGTGGAGACTGCCGAGGTACTGCTCCAAGTGCGGCGAACCTATCTGATTACGGAAGGAAGTTCCTATGTCCTTTGTCCATTTACATGTCCATACGGAGTACAGCCTCCTGGACGGCGCCTGCCGTATCCGGGACCTGCCCGGGATCGTCAGGGAGATGGGGCAGACCGCCTGCGCCATCACGGATCACGGCGTCATGTACGGCGCCGTCGACTTCTACCGGGCCTGCCAGGCGGAGGGGATTCAGCCCATCATCGGCTGTGAGGTGTACGTGACGGCCCAGGGCCGGACCCGGTTTGACAAGATTCACGAGTTCGACGCGGAGAGCCGCCACCTGGTGCTGCTGTGCGAGAATGAGGAGGGCTACCGGAACCTCTCGTTCCTGGTGTCCGCCGGGTGGACCGAGGGCTTCTACATCAAGCCCCGGGTCGACCTGGAGCTGCTGCGGGCCCACAGCGGGGGGCTCATCGCCCTCTCCGCGTGCCTTGCCGGAGAGATCCCCCGGCGGCTGCGGAACGGGGAGTATGACAATGCCAAGGCCTATGCTCTGGAGCTCTCTGAGATCTTTGGGCCGGACCGCTTTTACCTGGAGCTCCAGGACCACGGGATCGCCGACCAGCGGGTGGTGAACCAGGGGATTCTCCGCATCCACCAGGAGACGGGCATCCCCATGGTGTGCACCAACGACGCCCACTACCTCCGCGAGGAGGACGCGGAGGCCCACGACGTGCTCCTCTGCATCCAGACGGGCAAGACCCTGGACGATGAGAACCGGATGCGCTACGAGCCCCGGAACTTCTATCTCCGCAGCGAGGCGGAGATGGCGGAGCTGTTCGCCGGCTACGAGGACGCCCTGGAGAATACCCAGAGGATCGCCGACATGTGCCATCTGGAGTTCACCTTCGGCAAGTACCACCTGCCGGAGTTCCAGCTGCCCCCGGGCTATGACAGCTTCTCCTACCTGAAGAAGCTCTGCGACGAGGGCTACCGGGAGCGGTATGGGGACGACGAGCAGTACCGGGGCCAGCTCCAGTACGAGCAGGACATGATCGAGAAGATGGGCTTCACGGACTACTTCCTGATCGTCTCGGACTTCGTCCGCTATGCCCGGAGCGTGGACATCCCCGTGGGCCCCGGCCGGGGCAGCGCGGCGGGGAGCATGGTCAGCTACTGCTTAGGGATCACGGACATCGACCCCATGAAGTACAGTCTGTACTTCGAGCGGTTTTTGAACCCGGAGCGAGTCAGCATGCCGGATATCGACATGGACTTCGGCGACACCCGCCGGGACGAGGTGTTCGAGTACGTCCGCCGGAAGTACGGGGACGACCACGTGGCCCACATCGTCACGTTCGGCACCATGGCCGCCCGGAACGCCATCCGGGATGTGGGTCGTGTGATGAACCTGCCCTACGCCGATGTGGATGTGATCGCCAAGCAGGTGCCCGCCGGACCCGGCGCCCTGCATATCACCCTGGACGAGGCTCTGCGGCTCTCCAAGCCCCTCAGCGACTCCTATGAGAGCGACCCCCAGGTGAAAAAGCTCATCGACACCGCCAAGGCCCTGGAGGGGATGCCCCGCCATGCCTCCACCCATGCCGCCGGCGTGGTGATCACGAAACGGCCCGTGGTGGAGTATGTGCCCCTGTCCAAGAACGACGACACCGTGGTCTGCCAGTACGTGATGACCACCCTGGAGGAGCTGGGCCTTTTAAAAATGGACTTCCTGGGCCTCCGGAACCTGACGGTGCTGGACGACGCGGTGAAGATGGTCCAGGAGCGCCAGCCGGACTTTCGATTGAAAGACATCCCGGAGGACGACCCGGCGGTGTTTGAGATGCTGACGGCGGGCAAGACCAGCGGCGTGTTCCAGATGGAGTCGGCGGGCATGACCGGCGTGTGCGTGGGCCTGCGGCCCCAGTCCATCGAGGACCTGACCGCCATCGTGGCCCTCTACCGCCCCGGCCCCATGGACTCCATCCCCCGGTTCATCGCCTGCAAGCACAACCCCAGCCTGGTGACCTACCAGCACCCCTCCCTGGAGCCGATCCTGTCCATCACCTACGGCTGCATCGTCTACCAGGAGCAGGTGATGCAGATCTTCCAGCAGCTGGCGGGCTACTCCCTGGGCCAGGCCGACATGGTGCGCCGGGCCATGAGCAAGAAGAAGGCCAAGGACATCCAGCGGGAGAAGGAGGCATTCCTCCACGGCGACCCGGACCGGAACATCGCCGGCTGCATCGCCAACGGCATCCCGGCGGAGACCGCCGAGGCCATCTACAACGAGATCTACGACTTCGCCAACTACGCTTTCAACAAGGCCCACGCCGTCTCCTACGCGGTGGTGGCCTACCAGACGGCCTGGTTCAAGTGCCACTACACCAAGGAGTACATGGCGGCCCTGCTGACCAGCGTGCTGGACAACTCCGACAAGGTGGCGGGGTATATCAACGAGTGCAAGGAGTGCGGCATCGCCCTGCTGCCCCCGGACATCAACCGCTCCAGCGACCGCTTCACCGTGGAGGAGGGCGGCATCCGCTTCGGCCTGGTGGCCATCAAGAATATCGGACGCGCCTTCATCCAGGCGGTCATGCGGGAGCGGGAAAACCATCCCTTCACGTCCCTCACGGACTTCTGCCAGCGGATGACCGGCACGGACATCAACAAGCGGGCGGTGGAGAACCTGATCCGCTCCGGGGCGTTCGACTCCCTGGGGGCCCGCCGCTCCCAGCTGATCGCCGTCTATGAGAAGGTGCTGGACGCCTCCGCCGCCGCCCGGCGGGACAATGTGGAGGGCCAGCTGGACTTCTTCTCCCTGGCGGCGGGGGACGCCGGGCAGCTGGAACCGGCCCAGGAGATCCCCCTGCCGGACATCCCGGAGTACACGGTCCAGGAGCGGATGCTCATGGAGAAGGCCACCACGGGCCTGTATCTCTCCGGCCATCCCATGGACCAGTACCGGGAGGCGGTCCAGAAGCTGGGGGCGCCCACCATCGGCTCCGTGCTGGCGGACTTCGGCCAGGAGGGGGGGGCCACCCGCTTCCACGACGGCCAGCGGGTAACGCTGTGCGGTGTGGTGACCTCCAGCAAGACCAAGACCACGAAGAACAACTCCCCGATGGCCTACGTGATGCTGGAGGACGACACCGGCTCTTTGGAGATGCTGTGCTTTTCCAAGGTGCTGAACACCTGCGGCGCGTACCTGCAGGAGAACCAGGCGGTGGCAGTCCAGGGGAAGCTCTCCGTCCGGGACGAGAAGGCCCCCCAGCTGATGTGCGACTCCGCCTATCCGCTCTCCACCATCACCGGCGGCGCGCCTCCTGCTCCCCAGCCTGCGCCGCAGGGCGAAAAGCTGCTGACAGGCCAGACGCTGTTCCTGAAATTCCCCAGTTTGGAGGCCCCGGCAATGCGGCACATGAAGCTGGTGTTCCAGATGTTCCCCGGCACCACCCCGGTGAAGATGGTGATGGCGGACACCCGGAAGGTGTACGGAACCCAGGTATTGCTGCACCGGGCCCTGGTGCAGGAGGCCCGGGAGACCCTGGGCGAGGAGAACGTGGTGGTGAAATAGCGAAGGGAGATCTCTATGCGAGGGATCAAATGGCTGCTGTTCGGCATCGCGCTGATTTTGCTGGGGATCTGGTGTCTGCTGGCGGCGGGAGACTCCGGGGATGCCGGGGGATTCGGCTGGCTGGCGGTGCTCAGTCCCTTGATCGGTATCATCCTCTGTGTGGCAGGGATGTGCAGGCGGGACAGCTGACAAGAAAGAGGAAGGGACCGAATCTTCGGTCCCTTCCCCTTGTTATGGCGTGTCAGCCCTCCTCGTCCTGGAGCAGCAGAGCCAGCAGGCTTCCGTACAGCTTCTCCGGCGTCTCCTGGAAACGGGTGGTGATGGCCTTGGCCATGTCCTCCCGGGGGACCATCAACCGCAGGGCCAGCAGCTCCCCCATGTCGTCCTCCAGGGCCAGCTTCACCGTGTAGGTGCCGTTGGAGCGCTGCTCATAGTCGGACTTCACCTGATTCTTCCGGCGCAGCTTCCGGTTCCAGGCCTCCACGTTTTTGTCGCACCGCAGGCGGACGGAATAGGCCAGGCTGGTCTCACAGATTTTGCTGTTGCGCAGGCCCTTTTCCGTGATGGCGTACAGCCCGCTCTCGGAGAGGGTCAGGTGGCCGGTGTCCACCAGCTCCTTCAAGCACTCGGAGAAATCAAAGTAGTCGATGGCGTCGTCGCACATAGAGAGGTCCAGCATGGTGCTGAAAGGGATCGGCTCCACCACACGGGCGGCGATGTAAAGAATCAGAAATTTGATATCCAGCTTGTCCTGGACAAAGCCCTTTCCGGCCATAGGCGATTCCTCCTTTTGGAACGATTCTCCCTCTAGTATACCGCACGGAGGGGGGATTTGTACAGCCCAAAATGGAGACGGGCCCTTGCGCCCGCCGGGAAACTGTGGTAGAGTGATCCCGAAAACGAACGGGGAGGGCGTTATATGGCATTTGACTTCAAGAAGGAGTACCGGGAGTTCTATCTGCCCCCAAACAGGCCGGAGCTGATCGCCGTGCCCCGGTGGAACTACCTGGCGGTGCGGGGGGAGGGAGACCCCAACACAGAGGGCGGCGCCTACCAGCGGGCCATCGGCGTGCTGTACGCGGTGGCCTACACCCTGAAGATGAGCTATAAGACGGACCACCAGATCGCGGGGTTCTACGATTACGTGGTGCCGCCTCTGGAGGGCTTCTGGTACCAGGAGGGCGTGGACGGGGTGGACTACAGTCGGAAGGAGGCTTTTCGCTGGATCTCCGTCATCCGCCTGCCGGACTTCGTGACGGAGGAGGATTTCCGCTGGGCCGTGGAGACGGCGGAGCGGAAGAAGAAGCTGGACTGCTCCGAAGCGGAGTTCCTGCCGGTGGAGGAGGGCCTCTGCGTCCAGATGCTCCACCTGGGCCCCTTTGACGACGAGCCCGCGTCCGTGGCGCGGATGGACGCCTACCTGGCGGAGCAGGGTTATGTCAACGACTGGGAGAGCGGGAGACTGCACCACGAGATCTACCTCTCCGACGCCCGCCGGGTCCCACCGGAGAAGTGGAAGACGGTGATCCGCCACCCGGTCCGAAAGTTGACATAACATTGATTTGACATGCAGGAGTCGATCTCCTGCATGTTTTTTGCGGAAAAATGGAAAGCATGCTTGACATGGAAGCCCTCCTGTGCTATGCTGGGGCCATGGAAAGTAAACTTTCCATAGAGGAGGGATTCCTTGAAGAACCGACTGGAGGAGCTGCGGAAGGCCCGGGGCATCAAGCAGGAGGAGCTGGCGGAGGCCCTGGAGGTCTCCCGGCAGACCATTGGGTCCCTGGAGAACGGGCGCTACAACCCGTCCATCCTGCTGGCGTTCAAGATTGCCCGGTACTTTGGAATGGCGATTGAGGATATTTTCATCTACGAGGAGGAAGGGACATGAACAGGAAGACACTGTGCGGGGTTCTGCTGGTAAGCGGCACCGTGCTGTTGACCCTGGGGATGCTGGGGGACCGGGCGCTGTCGGACGCCATGGGCGGTATGCTGGTGGGTGCGGGCTCCGGCCTCCTGGCTATGGGGGGGAGCCGTTTCTGGTCACTGCGGTATGACGCCAAACATCCCCAGCAGGCCCGCCAGAGCGAGATCGAGCAGCGGGACGAGCGGAACGTGGCCATCCGCCGCCGGGCCCAGGCTGCGGCCGGCGAGGCCCTCCAGTGGGCGGTGATGGCGGCGGCGTGGATCTCCGTGGGCCTGGGGGCGCCGTTGTGGTTGACTCTGACCGCTGTGGGGGTATTCGTGGCAAAATCCGTGCTGGAGCTGGCGCTGATGGTCCGCTACCAGCGGGAGATGTGAGGATACCAAAAGGGCCGGTCCTGGGGGACCGGCCCTTTGTGTTATTTGCCGCAGGCGCAGCAGTACTTGGCGCTCTCGTAGTCCTCGGGCATCTGGACCGTGTTGGGCGGGAAGAACTCGCCCACGGGGAACGAGATGTTCCGGAACACGCAGCAGGGGTCCTCGGTGCTGCTGCCGCAGGAGCACTCCTTCTCCGGCATGCAGTAGTCGTACACCGGCACCAGCAGCTGGGTGTCCCGCTCCAGCCGCACGATGGAGAACTGGCCCAGCGTCACGTAGATCCGGCGGCTGTCGTCCCCGCTGGAGAGCTCCCCGTCGAAGCAGCCGTTGACGAAGGCGGGCACCTCGCACAGGTCGCAGTCGCACTCCCGCTTGCCGCAGCAGTCCATCAGCCGGGCGTCCAGCACGATGGGGTCCACCGCCTCCACCACGGCGATGGGAAGATTGGTCTGCCGGGCCATCTGGACGTCCGGCTCCCCGGTGCGCAGCTCGGAGGAGAAGATCTTGGCGTTCCCCTCGCTGCCGAAGAGGATCACCCGCTTGTCAAACACGCACAGGCCCTCCACGGTGACCGGGGCGGGACAGCTGAGATAGGCCTGGAGGGTCACGTCGTAGAAGAAGCGCATATCCACGGTGTAGAAGCCCCGGTTGAAGCTGACGGGCTCCACATCCACGTAGACATACAGCAGCTTGGCGCTGCCGCCCTTCACAGATAGGGCGCGGTTGATCACATCCACGTACTGCATCTTGGGGTAGAAGCGCAGATCCTCGATGCAATCCTTATCTCGGCAGGAATCAAAGATCTTCCTGGTATGGATGCAAACCGCCTCACGGATGCCGCTGCAGTCCGACACGGGACCGGGCATAACTTTCTCGGGCATTGCAATACCTCCTAATAAGTAGCTGGATGAAAGACCTGGGTCTTTCAATCCAGTGTATGCACCCGAAGCGGGAAGGTGCGGGAGGGATCTCCGCAGAGGGAACCGGCGGGACCGCCTCATCAGGGGCAGCCCCGCCGGTTGTTCAGCGTATCAGAGGAAAGTGGGCAGAAGGTCGAGGAAAATGGCCGTACCGCCTCCGTTCAGATCTAGGAGGGCTCGCCGGGAAGATCCGGCGCAGGCGGCGCCGGTTGGAGCGTCTTCCTCCCGAGCAGCAGATAGAGATAGGGTGTGAGCAGGGAGGGCAGCACCACGGGGACCGTCACCTCGTCAAAGATCCCGATCAAAAGCTGCGTAGCCCAGGACATGGCCTCCTGCGTGGCATAGAGACGGTGGACCCACAGGGAGTAGCTGCCCGTCACGGCCTGGCTGAACTGCTCCCAGGCCAGCAGAATGCCCAGCCACACCACCATGATGGTGGCGGAGTAAAAGATCTGCTTCCGGGTCAGCCCCCGGACGAACTTCCACCCGGCGGCCCAGAAGAGGAGGAAGCAGAGGGCGTCCAGGAACGGGGACACTGGCCCCACGGAGAGCTCATACGCCCCGGTGGCCGGGTCCGGCCCCTGGGCGATCTGCACGCGGGTCCAGACCAGGATGACGAGAAATCGCAGTACCCGGCAGAGGATGCCGGTGAGCGCCAGCACCAGCGGCACCCGCAGAATGGGCTTTTTCAGAAGTTCCATGAAGTTCTCCCCCTTTCCCAGATCCTATGATTATCTTCACCATATCATACCGGGAACATAAATGCAAGAAAAACCGGCCGGGAGCAGTGCTCTCGGCCGGTTTTTGGAATCTTTTGCAGGCTGTTGACCGGCTTTGCCGGATGAAGCCGCGGGGATGCGTCACTCCACCTTGGGGCCGGCGGCCACCAGGGATTTGCCTGCCTCATTGGTGGCGTACTTGGCGAAGTTCTTCACGAAGCGGGAGGCCAGATCGCGGGCCTTCTCGTCCCACGCGGCGGCGTCCGCATAGGTGTCCCGGGGGTCCAGAATGGCGGGGTCCACGCCGGGCAGGGCGGTGGGCACCTCCAGGTTGAAGTAGGGGATGGTCTTGGTCTCCGCCTTCAGGATGGAGCCGTCCAGGATGGCGTCGATGATGCCGCGGGTGTCCTTGATGGAGATGCGCTTGCCGGTGCCGTTCCAGCCGGTGTTCACCAGATAGGCCTTGGCGCCGGACTTCTGCATCTTCTTCACCAGCTCCTCGCCGTACTTGGTGGGGTGCAGCTCCAGGAAGGCCTGGCCGAAGCAGGCGGAGAAGGTGGGGGTGGGCTCGGTGATGCCCCGCTCGGTGCCGGCCAGTTTGGAGGTGAAGCCGGACAGGAAGTAGTACTGGGTCTGCTCCGGGGTCAGGATGGACACGGGGGGCAGCACGCCGAAGGCGTCGGCGGAGAGGAAAATCACGTTCTTGGCGTCGGGGCCGGCGGACACGGGGCGCACGATCTTCTCAATGTGGTCGATGGGGTAGGAGACGCGGGTGTTCTCGGTGACGGAGTCATCGGCGAAGTCGCAGTGGCCGTTCTCGTCCACGGTCACGTTCTCCAGCAGGGCGTTACGCCGGATGGCGTTGTAGATGTCGGGCTCGGCGTCCTTGTCCAGGTTGATGACCTTGGCATAGCAGCCGCCCTCAAAGTTGAACACGCCGTTGTCGTCCCAGCCGTGCTCGTCGTCGCCGATCAGCAGACGCTTGGGGTCAGTGGACAGGGTGGTCTTGCCGGTGCCGGAGAGGCCAAAGAACAACGCGGTATTCTCGCCGTTCATGTCGGTGTTGGCGGAGCAGTGCATGGAGGCCATGCCCTTCAGGGGCAGGTAGTAATTCATCATGGAGAACATGCCCTTCTTCATCTCGCCGCCGTACCAGGTGTTCAGGATGACCTGCTCCCGGGAGGTGAGGTTGAAGATGGCGGCGGTCTCG
>CAJFNE010000003.1 GCA_904393855.1 uncultured Oscillibacter sp.
TGCGCCCGCCGCGAGAGCGGCGTGCAAGGGTTTGGCCGCGAAGCGGGCAAACCTTGGGGAGGGCGGGCTGAGCCTGCCCGACCAAAATGGAATCCGGGGACCCCGCCGCGCCCTGGCGCGGTGGGGAGAGAGGAGGAATTTGACATGGACATGCATGAGGAATTGGAGGCTATCAACCGATTTGCCAAAACCGCGTTGACGGAGGAGCAGGTGTACGCCTTCTCCGTGCGGCTGTGCGACAATGAGGTGGACCGGGACTTCGAGCGGTTTGACGCGAAGGCGCTGGAGCAGCTGGGGAGGCTGTTCCTGGGGAAGAGCGGCCTCTTTGACCACCAGTGGTCCGCCGGAGGGCAGACCGCCCGGATCTACCGCACGGAGGTGGTGCGGGAGCCGTCCCGGGTGACGGCGGCAGGAGACGAGTACCGCTGGCTGAAGGCCTGGGCCTATCTCCTGCGGACGGAGAAGAACCAGGACCTGATCGCGGAGATCGAGGGCGGCATCAAGAAAGAGGTCAGCGTGGGGTGCAGTATGGCCCGGCGGGTCTGTTCTGTCTGCGGGGCGGAGGCCGGCGCCTGTCCGCACGAGCGGGGGCAGACCTATGGGGACCGGCTGTGCTTCCTGGAGCTGCGGGACCCGGTGGACGCCTATGAGTGGTCCTTTGTGGCGGTGCCCGCCCAGCGGGAGGCCGGCGTGCTGAAGCGCTTCCGGCAGGAGCCGGAGACGGCAGGAGAAGGCGCGGCGCTGCTCCGCCGGCAGGCGGCCCTGGGCCGGAAGTATTTGCAGGGGCTGCGGGAAGAGGTGGTCCGGCTGGCCATGCTGGCGGACGACGACCTGGATGGGGCGGTCTTTGCCGCGGCGGCGGAGAAGTTGGAGGAGCGGGAGCTGCTGGAGCTCAGGCGGGTCTATGAGAGCCGCGCGGCCAAACGGTTCCCGGCGCCCACCCAGCTGCGGCGGCGGGAGGCGGCCCGGCCGGGGGACGAGACGGCGTTCCTTGTCTGAGAGGGACAGTTTTATGATAAGGGGAGGAGTCAGAGGATGAGTTTTTACGGAGGCATCGGCCAGTGGGCCGCCACCTTTGCCTGCAGCGGGGAGCTGACGGACGGCCAGGTGGTGAAAGTGAGCGGAAACGGCACGGTCAGCGCCTGCTCCAGCGGGGAGGCGTTTGGAGGGGTGATTCTCTCCGTGGCCCGGGACGCGGCGGCCTGTTCCGTGGCGCTGGGAGGACTGGTGACGGCGGCCTATACCGGCACCACCGCGCCCGCGGCCGGCTGGGCCGTGCTGGCGGCCGACGGCGCGGGCGGTGTGCAGGTGGACGCGGAGGAGACGAAGACCGGCCGGGAAGTGCTGGTGGTGGATGTGGACACCGCCGCCAAGACCGTGACCTTTGCACTGTAAGGAGGAGAGCGTATGGCATATCACTATGAGACGGTAAAGCTGGAGAAGGGGATGTACGGCCGCAGCGGTCAGACCTTCTCTCAGACCCTGGAGGCCCTGGATCCCAGCGAACGCTACCAGGGCACACCTCTGGAGGGGCTGGACGCCTTTCAGCGGCAGCTGAAACGCTTTGATATCCACGTGAAGGGCGCCGGCTCCGACCGGGTGGAGAAGTTCTTCCACACCACGGAGTCCAGCGTGCTGTTCCCGGAGTTCGTCTCCCGGGTGGTGCGCCAGGGCGTGGAGGAGGAGAGCGTCCTGCCCCGGATCACCGCCACAGTGACGCGGTTTGACGGCATGGACTATCGCTCCATCGCCTCCGTGCCCAGCGAGGCGGACAAGCGCCTGGTGCGGGTGGAGGAGGGGGCGGAGATCCCCCAGACCACGGTGCGGACCCAGGAGAACCTAGTGCGGCTGCACAAGCGGGGGCGGATGCTGGTGGCGTCCTATGAGGCTATCCGCTTCCAGCGGCTGGACCTGTTCTCCGTAACGCTGCGGCAGATCGGCGCCTACATCGGGCGGATGCATCTGGAGGATGCCATCGCCGTGCTGCGGGAGGGGGACGGCAACGACAACGCCGCGCCCGCCTTTAAAGTGGGCACCACGCCCATCTCCGGCACCGCGGGAACGCTGAGCTATGGGGCGCTGCTGGACTTCTGGAGCCAGTTCGACCCCTACACCATGAACACCATGCTGGTGAGCAGCGACATGATGCTGGCGATGCTGAAGCTCAGCGAGTTCCAGAATCCCCTGACGGGGCTGAACTTCCAGGGGACCGGTACCCTCTCCACACCTCTGGGGGCCCAGCTGCTGCGCACCAGCGCCCTGCCTGCCGGGACCATGATCGGCCTGGACCGGCACTATGCCCTGGAGCAGATCTGCGGCAGCGAGATCACGGTGGAGTATGACAAGCTGATTGACCGCCAGCTGGAGCGGGCGGCCATCACATCCATCTCCGGCTTTGCCAAGCTGTTCACGGATGCCTCCAAGGTGCTGACTTTGAAGTAAGGCGGGACCGCATGGAGGAGAAGATTTTGGCGCTGGCGGCGGAGATTGTGGGCGGGGAAGCGTCCGCGCTGCTGACGGCATTGTGTCAAGCGGCGGAGGCGGCCTGGAGGGGCCGCCTCCGGGAGGGCGTGGCGGCGGAGGACTGTGAGGAGGCTCTCTGCTGCGCGGCGGCGTTTACCGCCGCGGCGGACTATCTGCTGAGCCGTGGCAGCGGTGGGATCGCATCCTTTACCGCCGGGGAGGTCTCCATCCAAACGCGGACAGGCGGCGACAGCTCCGCGCTGGCGGGAGCGCTGCATCTGGCGGCGGAGCGGATCATGGCGCCCTTTGGGGAGCCGGAGGGCTTTGGATTCCGGGGGGTGCCGGGATGACGGCGGCGTGGATGCGGGAGATCCTGGAGCAATACGGCCAGCGCGTCACGGTGGAGACGGCTGCCGGAACGGAGGAGGTCCGGGCGTTTTTACAGCCCTGGCCAGAGCGGGGAGAGGCGGACCCGGAGACCTGGACCAGCCTGGGGGCTGTGGACGGGCGGCTGTGGCGGTATCTGGGGCAGGCGGCGGTGGAGACCGGCGACCGGATCGCCTGGGAGGACCACATTTTCCGGGTGCGCAGCAGCCGGCCCTATGACATCGGTGAGACACGCGTTTACTGGTGGGCGGCGCTGGAGCAGGCAAAGGAGGCGGCGGAGTGAAAGAATTGACACAGGTGCGGCAGGCGGTGATCCAAGCGCTGAATCAGGCGGGACTGCCGGCGCTGGAGGCTTTTCCAGACCGCCGGGCGAACTCCTACGAGGGAGCGGTGGCGGCGGTGGCCGTGGGCGCTGCCGAGGGGAAAGTGCTGGGCTTTTGCAACTACCTGGGCGAGCGGTACGACGAGACGACCGGCACGATACGGGAGCTCTACGGCAAGCAGCTGGAGGGGGAGATCACCGTGGAGCTCCGGGCGGACCGGGCCAATGCCTGCGAGGCGGGCGTTGAGACGGCGGCGGAGGTACTGCTGGGCGGGCTGCCCAGCGGCATCCGGCCGGGAGAACTCCGATGGGAGGCGCTGACCTGGGAAAAAGCCACAAAAATGTTCCTGCGGCGGGGGAGCCTGCGGTGCCAGGCACTCTTCGTGGCGGAGAGCCGGGAGGACGGAGTCCTCTTCCTGGACTTTGTGTTGAAAGGAGTGTTGAAGGGTGAGTGAGAGCAGACATGAGCGGCCTGGGGTTTACTCCAGCTATGACGCCTCCACCGTCATTACCACCGGCCGGGGCAGCAAGACGGTCGGCGTGGCGGCGAAGGCGGTCAAGGGCACGGTGGGGACGGTGGTGACCCTCACCAACTATGCCGCCGGGGTGGAGGCCTTTGGCGAGGATGCCGCCACGCCGGGGATGAGCACGATCCTGCGGCTGCTGTTTGCCAACGGGGCCGCCGCGGTGGCGGCGGTCCGGGTGGCGGACGAGAGCCCGGATTATACGGCGGCCTTTGCCGCCCTGGGCAAGGTGGACGCCCAGATCCTGGTGTGCGACAGCGGGGAGCTGACGGTGCAGCAAACCCTGCGGACGGCGGTGGAGACGGCGTCGGCGCAGCGGCGGGAGCGCATTGCCGTGGTGGGCGGCAGCGAGATGACCGTCACGGAACTGACGGAGCGGGCGGCGGCCCTGAACAGTGAGCGCATGGTGCTGGTGGGGCCGGATGTCCTGGACAGCGGCGGCGGCAACCTGCCCGGCGTCTTTGCCGCAGCGGCCCTGGCCGGGGTGATCGCCAGCGGCACGGACCCGGCGATCCCTCTGAACGGCGCGGAGATCTCCGGGCTGACGGGAGTAGCCGAGGATTACAGCGACAACGAGATCGACCTGCTGGTGCGGGGCGGCGTCACGCCGCTGGAGTGCGTGGGCGGCGTGGTCTCCCCGGTGCGGGGCATCACCACCCGGACGACCACCGGCGGCGCGGCGGACAGCACCTGGCGGGAGCTGACGACGATCCTGATTGTGGACGATATCATCCCCACCATCCGGTCGGCCCTGCGCAGCCGGTTCGCCCGGACGAAGAACACGGCCCAGGGCCGGAGCGCCATCCGGTCCCAGGTGATCGTGGAGCTGGAGAAGAAGGTGGCGGCGGAGATCATTGACAGCTATGGTGAGGTGGCGGTTACCGCCCTGGAGGAGGACCCCACGGTCTGCCTGGTGGAGTTCAGCTTCGCGGTGGCCCATGGGCTGAATCAGATCTATCTGACCGTCCACATCACGGTGTGACGGGAGAAGGGGGAATGGTAGATGGAGACAACGGGATTTCCCACCAGCGCGGATATCTATCTGGAGCTGAACGGAAAAAAGGTGGCGGTGGTGCAGAGCTATACCGCCCGGGCCAATAAATCCTCCCAGAATGTGGAGGCCTTCGGGGAGAGCGAGCCGGTGGCCACCATCGCGGGCCAGCGGAAGTACATTCTGGAGCTGACGCGGCTGTACGCCACCGACGACGCGGTGTCCGACGGCATCAACTTCTATGACCTGGCGGATTTCTCCCTGGTGATCTGCAAGCCGGACCGGAAGGTGATTTACAGCGGCTGCGAGTGGAGCGAAATCCAGGAGGAGGGGCAGCTGAACGCCATGGTGGCGGAGCGGGTCTCCGTGATCGCTGCCAAGCGGATCGAGGTAACGGCGTGAGAGCTGTGGATGAGCTGCGCCCCCCCACGGCCCTGCGGCTGCTGGAACTGTGGCGGGAGAGCGGACAGACGGCGGAGGAGCCCCTGGAGCGGGCCCTCCTCTGCAATGCCGCCGTGCTGGCGGAGAGCTGCTTCTATCAGGGAACGGCGGTATTCGGCGGCGGCGCGGAGGTGCTGCGGGACTTGACGCCCCGGGAGATGGAGACGCTGCTGGAGCAGCTGGCGGGCGGCAGCCAGCCGGCAGCCGGGGAAAAGAATCCCGCCTTTGACAGGCGGCGGTTTGACGCGCTGCGGGAGGGATGAGATGAACTACGCGCGGGAGGAGCTGCTCCGCCAGGAGCGGATTTTGGCGGCGCTGCTGTATGGCGGCCAGACCTGGGAGACGACGATGGCGGATCAGGCGTCCACGTCCCCGTCGGCGGAGGCGGACAGGGCGTCCCCTGCGGAGCGCCTGGGAACGCAGGGGGCTTCCGGCGGCTGGAGCGGGACAGCTCCGCCGACGGATCGAGCGGTTGGGGCGGAGGAGGGAGAGACCCTCCCGGCGGCGGGACAGACTACGGCCGGCCCCGCCGCTGTTCACCGGCAGTCATCGGCAAGGCGGGGGCAACGCGGGAGAGCGGCGCTCCCACAAGGCGGCGCGGTCCAGGCGGTTTCCCCGCGGCCTGACCGGGAACTTTTTAGGGCATCCGATCAGACGGGGCGCGCCGCGGCGGACGTCCGGGCCGTGTCTCGGGCCATCCAGCGGGACGCCCGCAGGTATGACGGGGGATTTACCATTTACTAAAGGGGGGATGGGGCGTGCTGCTGACGCCCATGCGATTCAAAAATTACACCTGGCCCCACAACCCGGAGATTTACGCGGTGGAGCGGCGGAGGCGGCTGGCGGTCCATCCGGTGCCCTACGGCGGGTGCGTGATCCAGGACCTGGGCAGGACGTACCGGGTTTTGCGTGGGGAGGGCGTCTTTGCCGGGCCAGGCGCCTACCAGCAGTTTCAGCAGCTGGCGGAGGTGTTCCAGGAGGAGGGCGCCGGGCTGCTGGTGCACCCCATCTGGCAGACGGAGCGGGCCTGGTTCGCCGCGCTGACGGTGGAGGAGGAGCCGCTGCCGGACTATGTGCGCTACAGCTTTGAGTTCTGGGAGGACTGGGACGGCTATCGCGCCGGACTGACGGCGGTGCAAACGGTGGGCGCTGTGCCGGAGACACCGCCGGACACAGCGGCAGAGACCGTGGAGGAACCCTATACGGTGCGGAAAGGGGACACCCTGTGGGGGATCGCCCAGCGGCACGGCGTAACGCTGACGGCGCTGATCTCCGCGAACCCCCAGATCAAGAACCCCAATCTGATCTATCCGGGAGACGAGGTGAGGATTCCATGACGGGGCGTATTTTTACCGCGGATCATCAGATTTACGATCTGCCGCCGCTGCTGTCCTGGACGGTGACTCACACGGGCGGCGTACCCTGTGACAGCTACGCCGTCACGTTTCTCTACCAGGCGGAGATGGCGGCGGTGCTGCCTTTGTCGGCGGGGTTCATCGGATTTGAGAATGGGCAGCTGGTGGCCCGGGGAATCGTGGACGATATTACCGTGGAGTTGGATGACGGCGGCGTGACCGCCACCATCACCGGCCGGGGGGCCGCCGCCCGGCTGCTGGACAACGAGAGCCGGCCCGTCACCTATCAGGACGCCACTCTGGCGGAGATCATCCGCTGCCATGTGACGCCCTACGGCGTCGTCACCCAGGAGCTCGCGGACGTGCGGGCCAGCTCTGTCTACACCGTGGCGGCGGGCACCAGCCAGTGGAAGGCGCTGGAGAACTTTTGCCGGACTTATGGCGGTTTCATACCCCGCTTCGCGGTGAACGGGGCCCTGCTGGCGGCGCCGGAGCGGGACGACGGGAAGCGGCTGGTCATCGGCACGGAGACGCCGGTGCTCTCCTGCACCTGGCGGGAGGACCACTACGGCGTGCTGACGGAGGCATTGGTGATCGATAAGACCCGGAACGTCTCCTATTCCGTGCGGAACCAGGAGATGATCGACAAGGGCGGCCAGTGCCGCCGGGTGATCTACACGCCGGGGCAGAGCACCTGGGCCGCCATGCGGTACACCGGACAGTACCAGATCGAAAAATCCCGGGAGGAGGAGCGGAGCGTAACGGTGACGCTGCCAGGGAATTTCCTGGCCTATCCCGGGGACCGGGTGAACCTGAGCCTGCCCCGCCTGGGCCTTGCGGGGACCTATCGGGTGGCGGAGGCGGAGAATACCTGCTCCGCCCAGGGCGGCGCAACGGCAGCGCTGACATTGAAGGAGGAATGAGCATGTGGCTGTCCAAACAGATGCGCCAGCCGCCGCCCACGGCGGACGCGGACCTGGGCGTTACCACCATCGCGGGCAAAAGCGTGGGGGTGCTGACCCGGGGCGAGGTGCGGGAGCTGCCGGTCTACGGCCCCGGCGGATACGTCTGGTTTCCGGAGAACGGCGCGGCGGTGCTGGTGATCAAGGGCGGACCCGGCGGCGAGGAGCAGTGTGTGGCTGGGGTCCGGCAGGGCGAGGCGCCGGACGGCATGCAGCCGGGGGAGATCTACCTTTACGGTCCCGGCGGCAGCTCCATCTACCTGCGGGCCAACGGAGAGGTGGCCATCCAGGGGTATCTCACCATCAACGGTGTCCCCTACATGCCCTGTGAGTGTGGAGGGAGCGTGATTGGCTGATGGAGCTGAAACTGCAAAATGGGGATTATGTCTCGGACGGTGCGGCGGGTCTGCGGCGGGTGGAAGGCGCGGAGGCCCTGCTGCAGCGGGTGCTCTTCCGGCTGACGGCGCGGCGGGCGGCCTTTCCCTTTTGGGAGACGCTGGGCAGCAGGCTGTGGCAGCTGGGGACCATTCCGCCCGCCGGGCGGCTTCCGGCGGCGCGGCAGTATGTGGCGGAGGCCCTGGCCGAGGAGCCGGTGAGCGTGGAGCATGTGACGCTGACAGAGCAGGGAAGCCGTGGATTTTTGACCGTGGAGCTTCGGTACGGGAGCACGCCGCTGTCCGTGACCGTGGAGGTCCCGTGAGACCGGCCTCCGCCAAGAGAGGGGAGAACGTGTGAGAAGTATTGCGGAAATCTATCAGGAGATGCTGGATTCCTTTGCGGAGCGGGCGGGCTTCATGCCGGAGGAGGGCTGTGATCTGGCGGTGCGGCTCTGGGCGGCGGCGGCGCAGATCCAGGCGCTGGGCGTGCAGGCGGACTGGGTGCTGGACCAGAGCTTTCCCCAGACGGCCCAGGGAATCTATCTGGACCGGCACGGCGCCATGCGGGGAATCACCCGCATGCCCGCCGCCAAGGCGGTGGGGACGCTGCGGTTCTCCGTGGACCTGGCGCCTGTGTCGGACCTGACGATCCCGGCGGGGACGGTCTGCATGACGGCGGCGGAGACCCGGTTCCAGACCACGGAGGCGGCGGTGCTGGAGGCGGGGGAGCTGTCGGTGGACGTGCCGGCGGAGGCTCTGGAGGGCGGCAGCGCCGGCAACGCGGCGCCGGGCGCTATCCGGATTCTGACGGCCTGCCCCGTGGCCATTACCGCCTGCACGAACCCCGCCGCATTCTCCGGCGGCAGTGATGAGGAGGACGACGAGACGCTCCGGGCCCGCATCCTGGAGAGCTACCAGCGGCTGCCCAACGGGGCCAACGCCGCCTGGTACGAGCAGACCGCCATGGGCTATGCCGGCGTGGCGGCCGCCAAGGCGGTGGGCCGCCCCCGGGGTATCGGCACCGTGGACGTCTACGTGGCCACGGCGAGCGGCCTGCCGGCGGCGGAGCTGCTGACGGGGCTGCAGGCAGTATTGCAGGAGAAACGGGAGATCGCCGTGGACGTGCAGGTGAAGGCCCCCACCGTGCAGGCGGTAAACCTCGCCGCGGCGATCCTGCCGGCGGAGGGAGTGGCCTTCTCCGCCGCGAAAGCGGCGGCGGAGCAGACGCTCACCGCCTTCTTCACCGGGCACCTGCTGGCAAAGCCCGTGCGGCTGGCGGACCTGGGCCATCGGCTCTACGTCCTGCCGGAGGTGGAGAACTACCGCATCTCCGCCCCGGCGGAGGACCTGGCGGCCAGCGACACGGTGCTGCCGGTGCTGGGGACCCTGAGCGTGACGGAAATGGAGACGGAGTGAGCGATGTACGAGTCCTATCTGATAAACCTGCTGCGGCCCCTGGGGGTTTACGACCTGCGGCCGGGCACCCTCAACGGCGTGGAGCTCTCCGCCCTGGGGGAGGGGCTGGACAGGGCGGAAGAGCAGCTGGAGACAGCGGAGCGGGAGGCCCTCACCGCCACGGCGGAGGACGAGGGCCTCACCCGGCGGGAGGCGCTGTTCGCCCGCCGGCCCGCCGCATCCACCCCGGAGGAGCGGCGGGCCGCCATCGCGGCGCTGCTGCAGATCGACGGGGACAGCCTGACGCCCGCGGCCATCAACAACACCCTGGGGGGCTGCGGCATCCGGGCCCGGGCCCTGGAGATGGGCGGCGGGAAGCTGCGGGTGATTTTCCCGGAGGTGGCCGGCGTGCCGGAGGGGTTTGCCCAGATGGAGAGGATCATCCTGGACATCCTGCCCTGCCACCTGGAGGTGGAGTTCTACTTCCGGTACCTGACCTGGGCGGAGTGCGAGGCGGCGGGCTATACCTGGGCCGCCGTGGAGGCTGCGGAGCACACCTGGGAGAGCTTCCAGCTGGCGGTGCCGCCGGAGATATAATATGGGGAAGGCGAGGGACGCAAGTCCCTCGCCTTTTCACAGGATTCGCATGAATAGAGAAGCCAGCAGCCTCAGAGGGAGACTGCTGGCTCGGGAGGATATGAGGATATTCAGAAGATTAGAAGCACTTGTCCAGGATGTCGGGGTCCAGGCCGTTGCCGATGGTTGCCTTGCTGACCACGAAGTACAGGATCATGCTGGCCAGCAGGCCCCACACCACGGCGTTGATGCCGGCGAACTTCACAAAGTAGTAGCAGAACACGTACACCACGCAGCCGCCCAGGGCGGAGGCGATGGCGCCCTGACGGGTGCCCCACTTGCAGAACGCGCCGCCGACCAGGGGCATGAAGAACGCGCACTCCAGGCCGCCCATGGCGAACAGGTTCAGGAAGAAGATGATGTCGGGGGGATCCAGGGTCAGCAGCATGGTGACAACGCCGATGACCAGGGTGGCGCCGAAGCTCATCTTGTTGAAGTTCTTGTCATAGGAGGCGATCTTCTTGGTGTCGTCCTTGACGATGTAGGTCCGATACAGGTCCTTGATGATCGCGGCGGAGGCCAGGATCAGCAGGGAGGACACGGTGGACATGACAGCGGCCAAGGGGGCGGCCAGGAACAGGCCGGCAATGCCGACGGGCATGATCTCCTGCACGATCATGGGGACCATGTAGTCAGAGGTGGGCAGGTTCTGGTTGTCCAGCAGAGCGCCGGCCCAGGCGCCGCCCAGGTGCATGCCGCCGATGACGAAGACGCACACGATGGTGCCGATGACCATGGCGCTCTTGAGGTTCTTGGTGCTCTTGAAGCCCATGCAGCGGACCGCGGTCTGGGGCAGGCCGATGGTGGCCACGCCCACCAGCACCCAGAAGGAGAGCAGGGCGCCGGGCGTATACACGCCGGTCAGGTCATCATAGACCTCGGGCAGGTTGTTGGACAGGCCTGCGTCAATGCCGGCCAGGCCGCCGCCGGCCTGCAGCACGAAGAAGATGAACAGGAAAGTGCCAACGCACATGATGATGCCCTGGATCGTGTCGGTAATCACCACCGCGGTGAAGCCACCGAAGGAGGTGTAGACAATCACGACGACAGAGAAGATCACCAGGGAGACCCAGTAGGGCAGGCCAGTGACGGACTCCACCAGGGTGGCGCCGCCAGTGAACTGGGAGATCATCTGCGCAATGAAGAAGGCCACCATCAGCAGGCTGGTGACGATCACCAGGCCGTCAGATTTATAGCGGGCCTTCAGGTAACCGGCGATGGTGACAGCGCCGGTTCTCCGGGAGACGATGGCCAGCCGGTTGCCGAGAACGCCCATCACCAGGAACACAGTGCCGAACTGCACGGCAGCCACCCACACCTGGGCGTAGCCGTAGGTCATGCCGGCGGCGCCGGGGCCGGAGATGAAGGAGCTGACGGACGTGTATGTAGCCATCGTCGTCATGGCCAGAACCAGGCCGTTCATGCCACGGGAGCCGATGAAGTACTTCTTCTCCTTGCTCATCGTGCTGGCCTTTTCCTGGCGGTTTGCCATCCACATGCCGACTACCACGTTGAAGACGAGGTAGGCGATCATGATGACAAGGATAATAATTTGATTCGTTGTCATGTTTTACACTACCTCCTTACTCAGCGGCTTCTTCGTCGTAGTCGAAGTCGATGAACACCGTTTTGACCAGGACAATGATACCCACAATGGCAACAATGCCTGCGCCGCCGACACTGACGACAAACCACTGAGGCATGTTGAACATCTGCTGGCCGTTTCCATTCAGCAGGAATGCGGGGACAATGTGGACCAGAGCGCACAGAATGGTCAGAACCCACGTTGCTTGTGACTCTTTGCGGAGCTGTTTGTCAAGCTCTTCACGAGATAACTTTTTCAATTTGCATTCTCCTCCTCTTCAAAATGATGGGTACCTCGTTGCGCCGGGAACGGGCCCTCCTCCCTTTTCAGGTCCGGCCCCGATTTATAGAGAGCGGTACGCAGAGCGGCGGCGCCGCATGAAAAGCTCCGCTGCCTGCCGTCCCGCAATCTAACTTATTCCGCCAGGCCCAGCAGCTCCACTGCGGAGAGGGCCATGATCTTAGCGGACGTCTTCATCTCCTCGATGCTGACGAACTCGTCGGCCTTGTGGGCCAGAGTCAGCCGGCCGGGACCGTAGACGATGCACTTTTCCAGCTTGCCTTTCTGGACAACGTATTTCTGGTCGTCCATGCCGGGACTGACGGAGAACTCCATCTCCCGGCCCAGATACGTCCTGCCGCTGGCGAGGAAGGCCTCCACCAGGTCCGTGTCCTTGGACACCAGGGTGGGATTGTCCTGGCCGAAGTAGTGAATGGAGTAATCGCTGCCGGGCATGGAGGCCTTTACCTTTTCGCAGGCGGCCACGATCTGCTCCTTGGCCCACTCCACGCTCAACTCCGGGATCAGCCGCCAGTCATATCCGATGCGGCAGGTGCCGGGGACGGTGTTGACCTTCTCCCCGGCCTGGAGGATCGTGGGGGTCAGGGTTGTCCGACGACAGGCGGGGGGCTGCACCGGCAGGGGCGTGGGCTCCGCGATCAGGGGGCGGATGTCCGCGTCGATGGTGTTCATCAGCCGCTGGGCGAACTCCAGGGCGTTGACGCCCTCGCTGGGCATGCTGCCGTGGCTCTGTTTGCCGGTAATATGGACCTCAAACCACAGCGTGCCCCGGTGGCCGATGCAGACCTTGTCCACATCCAGGCACTCGGTGATCACGCAGTAGTCGGTGCTCTCCTGGGTGAAATAGCCCTGCTCGACCAGGTATCCGACGCCGGCCTGGCCGCCGCTCTCCTCGTCGGGGGTGGCGGAGGCGATGAACGTGCCGTTCAGCTTCAGCCCGGCCTTCTGCAGAGCGTAGGCGGCGAAGAGCTCGGAGACGATGCCGCTTTTCTGGTCTGCGGAGCCCCGGGCGTAGATGTTTCCGTCCTTGATCTCACAGCCGTAGGGGTCCGTGCTCCAGCCGGTGCCCTCGGGCACCACGTCGTAGTGGCCGGTGAAATGGATGTTGGGGCGGCGGGTTTTGTCGCCCAGATAGCCGATGACGCTGATCCGGGGCAGTCCCTCGCCCTGAGGGGCCAGCTCCGCCAACCGCTCCTGGGGGACCTCCACATACTCCACATCCATGCCGATTTCCCGCATCATATCGCCGATGGCCTGGGTACATTCCCGGTAGTTGTTGCCCGGCGGGTTCTGGGTGGGAATCCCGAAGATGGTGCAGGCGAACTGAACCAGTTCATCCGTCAATCCCTCCACGGCCTGATCAATCCGTTTGACAAGCTCCTGTCGCTCCAAAGAGATCCCTCCTTCGATCTGATCCACATCCCCTTGTGGTCCCTTGCAATCCCCGACAACAAAATGGCGGGACGCAGGAGATATTTTTGTGCATTTCCTATTAGAACACCTCATATTCTAGCAGATTGTGTCCAATTTGTAAAGAGGAAAAAATGACAACGCGAAAAATGTATGACATCACAACACAATTCACCATATCATACAAGCTAACCCGCTTTTTTGGGCACTTTCCGTCGGAGTTGGGGTCCAAAAGTGCCCCGGCAGGTGCGCGACTCACGATGGCATGGTGAAAAAAATACCGCCCCCGGCCGGGGGCGGCGTGGCTGCTCTGGGACACACTTGGAGCGAGACGGCTGGTCAGGAGAGGGCTTTTACCTCCCACCGGCGCAGCGCGGCCAGCTCCTCTGGAGTGTGGAGCCAGTGCTCCCCCTCCTCCAGGACGGTGAGGCGGCAGCCGAACCGCCGGGAGAATGCCGTCACGGTCTCCTGGCTGGTCAGGTGATCCCGCCCGCCGTACAGGATGGCGGTGGGGACCTCCCATTGGGTGACGGGATGGGCCCAGGCGTACTGGAGATACCGCCAGGACAGGGTCTCGCCGAAGTCGGTGGGAATCTCCCCCACGGCCTCCAGCTGGGCGGCGGTGACGCCGGCCCAGCCCATCATGGTCTCGATGAGGGCCGCCATGTCCAGCACCGGCGAGACCAGCAGGGCTCGGTCCAGCCCTCCATCGCCGCAGGCCAGCAGGGAGAACCAGGCCCCCAGGCTGACCGCCCGCAGGGACACCCGCTCCCACCGCTCCCGGGCATAGGACAGCAGGGCCGCCGCCTCCGGCACCGCGTCCCAGGGGACGAAGTCCTGGGCGGAGTTCTGCCGGGCCCCGTGCCGGGGCAGGTCCATGGCCAGTACCTGGGCGCCCCGGGCACGGGCCAGCTCCGCGAAAGGCTCCGCCTCCTCCTTGCAGCCCAGCTTCCCGTGGATATACAGCCATACCCGGTCCGCCGGCTCGCCGTACAGCACCGCCGGAATCTCCAGGCAGGGTAGGGAAAAGCGCTCAGACCGCATCGCTCCGCCCTCCCTCGGTCGGCCTCTGGGCCCGGACCAGCAGCATCATGGGCCGGCGCAGCTCGTCCCGCATGCCGGGCTGGTCCAGCAGCTCCCGGGGCGGCTGGGGCTCCACCACATGCCGCAGCAAAAAGCCGTTTTCCAGCAGCGTCTCCAGATAGGTGGTCAGGGTCCGATGGTACTTGACCACCGGCTCCCCCAGGAAGATGGCCTCCCGCCGGCCCTCCGCAAAGTAGCGGTCCACGGGGAAGTGCAAAATCTCCCCGTCGGGGCCGTACCACCAGTCCTGGGAGCCATAGGCGGTAAAGGTGGGATGCTCCACAGAAAAGACCAGCTCCCCACCGGGCCGCAGCCACCGGAAGATCCGCTCCGCCAGGGGCGGGAAGTCCCGGACATAGTGGAATGCCAGGGAGCTGAACACAATGTCCAGGGAACCCGCCGGGAGGTCCACGTCCTCCATGGCGGCCTGGCGGTAGGTGATGCGGGGGTCTTCGTGGAGCGCCCGGGCCCGCTCCAGCATCCGGCGGGAGAGGTCCACCCCGATGACGGAAGCGGCCCCGTGGTCCGCGGCGTACTGGCAGTGCCAGCCGTAGCCGCAGCCCAGGTCCAGCACCTCCCGCCCGGCAAAGTCCGGCAGGATGCGCTCCAAGGCGGGCCACTCGCCCGCCCCCCGCAGCCCCAGGACAGAGCGGCTCATCTGGCTGTACTTCTCAAAGAAGCGGGCGTCGTCATACTTGTTTTCTTTCATAACAACCTCGCAGAGATCAAAGGCCTGGAATCACAGGCCGGTGCGGTAGAGGGGAATGGCGCAGATCACCGGCTCCTCGTAGGGGTGGACGGCCTTGACGGCGGCGATCACCGCGTCCACCCGCTCCGTGGGGCAGGTGACCTCCACCTTCAGCTCCGGCTCGGAGCTGATCTCCCCGATGGTGCCCGCATAGGGCTGGGTCCCCGGCAGGGGCCGCCAGCAGCCGGTGACGGGGCCGTAGGAGAGGCAGCTGTCATAGCGGCCGATGTGTCCGGCGTCCGCCTGCCGCAGGGCCTCCTGCAGCTGGGGCAGGTGGGTCTCCGGAATAAAGATCTCCAGCTTGCAGTAGGGGAAGTCCGTCATGCGTTCCCTCCCATTCCGTCCAGCAGGTCCCGGATCTCGTCCGTCAGGTCCTCCAGCGCCTCGTGCTGGTCGGCCCAGACCTCGTACTCCGGGGCCCCCATGTCCTCCGGCTCCTGCTCGTCCAGCTGGGCGATCCGCTCCCGGAGGGACTCCAAATATGTCAGCAGGGCTGTCCGGTCCATCCCGGACGGGTCCGGCATGTCCTCCGGGGAGGGGAAGGGAATCCAATCGGCCATTGCGGCACCTCCTGTTCTAGGGCTGTTTTCCTCGCAGTCACGATCATAGCATACTTTCCCGCTCCGCACAACCGCTGCGGGGACGCCGCAGTCACAGCCGCAGGGACCGCCAGCGGTTGAAGCAGGCGAAGAGCTCCTGCCGGCGGGGCCGGGCCAGGAAAGGGACGCCGGGGGTGCCCTCGCAGAGGGATTCCAGCCCCTGCCGGCCCAGGAGGCTTTCCAGCGCGTCCACGATCTGCACCAGGGTGCGCCGCCCATCCAGCAGACGCCGCTGGGCGCAGACCATGCACCAGCCCAGGGCGGCGGACTGCTCGGCGTCCGCCAGCTGCTCCACGTACCGGAGGTCAATGGTCTCCCGACCCACGGACACCCCGTCCCGACCCAGGGATTTCAGCTTGACCCGGTCGCCCCGCAGCTCCGGGGAGGGGCGGGGGCAGCGGTGAAACGCCGGCGCGGGGGCCGGGGGCAGGTCCCCGCCCCCGGCGGGAAAGGCCTGGGCCTCCCGCTTCGCCAGGTCGGTGATATCCCTGGGCACATAGCGGTCCATCTGGATCACGCAGTCCGCCGCGTGGAAATAGGCCCCGGAGCCGCCCGCCACCAGGATGGTGGAGACGCCGTGATGCCGGTACAGCTCCCCCACCCGGTCCAGGAAAGGGGTAATGGGCTCCATGTCCCGGTGGATCACCCGCTGCATCAGCTCGTCCCGGATCATGAAATTGGTGGCGCTGGTGTCCTCGTCCATCAGCAGCAGGGAGGCCCCCGCCTCCATGGCCTCCACCACGCCCGCCGCCTGGGAGGTGCTGCCGCTGGCGTCCTCGGTGGTGAAGTGGACGGTGTCCTTGCCGTTGGGCAGGTTATTGATAAACAGGGAAATGTCCGTGTCCCGGATGCTCCTGCCGTCCTCCGCCCGGACCTTTACGGCGGTATCGTCGGTGATGACATACTCCCGGCCATCCCCGGCAATGTGGTTGTACACCCCCAGCTCCAGGGCCTTCAGCAGGGTGGACTTGCCGTGATAGCCGCCCCCCACGATGAGGGTGATCCCCCGCCGGATGCCCATGCCGGTGACGGCGCCCCGGTGGGGCAGCTCCAGCGTGACGGCCAGCTCCGGCGGGGACTGGAACGGCACGGCCCCCCGCATGGGCAGAGGGGAGACGCCGTTCTCCCGGGGCAGGATGCTGCCGTCGGCCACAAAGGCGCACAGGCCTAGCTGGGGCAGCAGGTCCCGGATGGCCTGCTGGTCCTCCGCCAGGTCCGCCGCGGCCTGGAGGCGTCTGCCGTCCAGATTGCGGCAGAACAGGGACGACTCCACGCACCGGGGCAGCAGGTCAAAGAGGATTTTCTCCAGCTCCCGGGCGTTGATGGTGCGGCCATTGGCGGGGAACCCCACCTCCAGCCGCAGGGTGACGCCGCCGGTCTCGGGGTCCAGGGCGCAGGCAGTCCGCTCCAGCACCTCCTGGCCGCAGCGGCTGGTGGAGACAAGACCACTGTGGCCCGAGCCTTTTGCCTGATGGGATGCTCTCGCGGCCAGCTCTCCAAACCGGCGGGTCAGCGCGTCCTGGAGGGCGATCCGCTGGCAGGGCAGACGGTAGAGCCGCTCCGGGAATCCCGCCTGCCTGCCGTCCACATGGACGCTCAGCCGGGAGGGGGCGGCGAAGGGGTCCCCCTGCACGTGGTCGATGGAGAGCACATAGCCGGGGAACTGGTAGGCCCCCCGGGTGTCCTTGTAGGCTGGATAGCCCCGCCGGTCGATCCGGTCCAGAATCTGTTTCAAATCGCTTGATGTCTGCATGGTGACGGCCCTCTCCTGGTTCGTTCAGATTGCCGGGGGTCCGCTCCCGGCCTTTTGCCACAAGTCCATGGCATCTCTCCCCCGCAGGGGAGAGGGACAGCACCATTCTACCACCCGGACCGCCGCCGTTCAATCCGTTTCTGCCTCCGTGGGGACCATCCAGGGATGTCCGTGGGGAATTCCGCGGGATTCCAGTTGCCGGGAGCGGCGGAGCGTGGTATACTGTTCCTACTCATTATAATAAAAGGAGATATGCGTGTGGAACTCTATCAGGACATCGATCTGCAGGACTGCCCCCTGTGCCACGGCCCGGGCATGCTGGAGGAGGACCACGGCTGGTGCGTGTATGTGGCCTGCCTGGACTGCGGCTGCCGCACGGCGGAGCTGTCCTTCTCCACGCCGGAGGAGCGGCTGGCCGCGGCCAAGCAGGCGGCCAGATTCTGGAACATGGGCAAGGTCATCCACACCGGCGTGGGGGACTGAGGCATCGGCGGACCGCGCTCCCGGGATGCCGGGGGAGCGGTCACCATACGCCCCTGCCGTGGGGGCATGGGACCGGAAAACGAAGAGGGACTCCCACCGAAGTGGGAGTCCCTCTTCTATCACGTTATCACTGGATGGCGATGGTGTTGTCCTTGGGCAGTTCCGGCTTCCCCTGCTTGGGCAGGGAGATCCGCAGGACGCCGCCCTCGTACTTGGCGGACACCTGATCGGGCTCCACGTCGCCCACGTAGAAGCTCCGGCTCAGCGCGCCGGCATACCGCTCCTGGCGGATGTACCGGCCCTTCTGGTCCTCCTGGTCCTTGTCCAGGCCCTTGGAGGCGCTGATGGTCAGGTAGCCATCCCGCAGCTCCAGGTGGATCTCGTCCTTCTGGAAGCCGGGCAGGTCCACATCCACCTCATAGGTGTTCTCCGTCTCCCGGACGTCGGTCTTCATCATGTTTCTGGCGTGCTTGCCATACAGCGGATTCCGGCCGCTCCAGGCGGGGAACATATCAAAATCGTGAAAGAAATCATCGAACAAATTCTCACCAAACATGCTGGGCAGCATAAGTCATTCCTCCATTCCTTGCGCTGATCTCTTGCCCTGCGGGAGGAGCTGTTTCGGTTCCTCTCTTGGAACGACTCTGTTATAGCACCTGGTTTTAGCACTGTCAAGCAGTGAGTGCTAAAGTTCACAAAAGACCTATAAACTGTTCACAAAATATGCGATTTTTCCGGAGTATCAGGCCACAGGGAAGCCAAAAGTGCGGAGCATAAATATTCTTGACTGAGATTCAGTGAACCACTATAATACATAGTTGTGGGCCGTCCCTGAACCCGGACTGTCTCTAAAATTCATATTTTACTTATAAAGGAGTACATCCATGCTGGTCCAGATTTCAGACCTGTTTGACTTGCAAAAGATTGCCGACAGCGGCCAGTGCTTTCGCAGCGCCGCGTTGCCGGACGGTACCTACCGCTTCATCACCGGAGACCAGACGCTGTACATCCGGCGGGTGTCAGACGAGACCTATGAGGTCTCCTGTGACCGGGACAGCTGGGAGCGGATCTGGACGCTCTATTTTGACCTGGGCAGGAATTACCGGGAGGTCAGCCGGGCCATCCCGGCGGAGGATGCTTTCCTGCGCCGGGCGGCCGAAGCCGGCGCGGGGATCCGCATCCTGCGGCAGGACCCCTGGGAGACGCTGGTTACCTTCATCATCTCCCAGCGAAAGAGCATCCCGGCCATCCGGGCCGTGGTGGAGCTGCTGAGCCGGCGGTACGGCACGCCCGTGCAGACGTCCCGGGAGACGCTTTTCACATTCCCCACGGCCCATCAGCTGCAGGGTGTCTCCCTGGAGGACTATCGGGACTGCAAGGCCGGCTACCGGGCGCCCTATCTCCTGGACGCGGTCCGGCAGGTGGTGTCGGGCGACCTGGACCTGCGGGAGATTGCCTCCTTTCCGGACGGCGAGCTGCTCTCCGTCCTGGAGGGGGTCCGGGGCGTTGGAGGGAAGGTGGCCAGCTGCGTGGCGCTCTTCGCTTACGGCCGCACCGCCTGCGCCCCTGTGGACACCTGGATCCGGAAAGTGATCCGGCAGGAGTACCACGGCAAGAATCCCTTTGACCGCTACGGCGATGCGGCGGGGATCATGCAGCAGTACTTTTTCTATTACGCCCAGGGCCACCGGGCGGAGATGGATGCGGGGCGGGGGAAGCCCTGACGCCGCTGGGGCGGCCTTTGTATCCTGTATGCAGTATGGTTAATGGGAACCCTGCGCCCCTCCGTCCCAGGATTCCAGGAGACCCCGGTAGAAGCTGCGGCCATTCTCCAGATCCCTCTCGTTTGGGTGGCCCTTGGCGATGCCTCCCACCAGCTTGAAAGGGCCGAAAGTGTCGTAGCCCTGGCAGCCAAACTCCCCCAGCACCGGACAGCCTTTCTCCCGGGCGAGTTCCGCCAGGGCCTGGGTGCCGGCGCCCGCGGACCCGCCATAGGTGCAGACGAAGAACACCGGCTTCTCCCGGGGCAGATACTGCCGGGCAAAGCGCAGGACGCTCTCGTGGAATTTTCCAAAGTAGATGCCGGAGGCAAAGCCGATGCAGTCGTAGTCCTCCAGGTGCACGGCCTGACGGGCGGTGACGTCGATGAGATCGGTGGTTCCCTCCTGGGCCATGGCTTTCAGCACCTGCAGGGTATTGCCGTGGTGCCGGGAGTAGTAGCAGATCGCGGTTTTCACAGCGGTTCTCCTTTCGTGATGTTTTTCCCTCCTGTGCCGGACAATGACACGGGAGGGGCTGCCGCCCCTCGGGCGGCTTTTTTTGCTGCGCACAGATGCGCGCTCTGTGGCAGAGGCAGGGGATGAGGCGCGGGTTTCAGGGGGCACCGCCCGCCGGAGGCGGCCCGTGCTGCGTGCTTCATGATCTCACACAGCTGATGAAACGGCAAGGGGATTTTGCACAGACCCGCCGATTTCAACGGTGCTCCGCGCGTTCCTCCCGGAAATTCCGCTCAAAAGGGAAGCGGCCGCCATGTTGGCGGCTGCTTCCCTTTTTTGGCACGGCATGCGGAATCAGGGTCGTTTCAGCAAAGCGCTTTATGATAGACAGGGGCTGTATGGGTGATCGCGGAACCCAGCATGTTCAGGAGTCGGGGGAGCTGTCGTCTGGAGTGCTCTCCCGCGCTTCCTGCTCTTTTTTTAAGGACTCCAGTCCCATTCGGATCAGCTCTACCGTCGCCTCGGAACGTGTCTGAAACCTGCGCTCAAAACGGAAATCCTCAATTTGCTGAAACAGATCGTTGTCCACGGATACCGTATAACGCGGTCTGTCGGTCGCCATCTTCTCATCACCTCATATCTTATTATACACAAGTGAACCATCGGTGTAAAGAGTCAGTGAATGGAAATCTCTTGACAGAGATGCAGTGAACCACTATAATATGACATAATGGTTCACTAATTCACTGCACCGATACGAGGAAAGGAGCTGAACGAATGGAGAGCAAGAAGAAGCGCTTTACCATTTCTGTGCCGCAGGACGTGGCGGATGAGATTGCCGCGGCCAGAGCGGCCGGCTATGTGGGAACCAGCCAGGAGGAGGCCCTCCGCAGGCTGATTACCCGTGGAATCCGCGTGTGGAAACAGCAGTCTGGAGATTAAAATTTCCGTCTGAGACAGCGGAACCCAAGAGAAAAGAGTATGTTGAGATGGCAGATACATCCAAACGGTACATCCATGACAATCCACGAAACCGCCGCCCGACAGCCTCTGTTGAGGCGTGCCCTGCAGCGCGCGGCACGTGGGGGTTCTGCTGATATGTCATAGAAACGTAACCTGATGTGAGAATGGGGACCGCCAGGTCAAGAGGAGGCAATGGTGGGTAAGGATTTCGTGAGACGGCTGGACGGACAGGCCCTGGAGCGGCTGCTGGCAGAGTGCGGCGACAGTGTGGAGGGCATCATCTTCCGTCTGGCCTGGAAGCAGGGGCTGACCCGCGAGGAGATCCGCAGTCTGACCTGGAGCGACCTGCTGTTTTCAGAGCACCAGCTCTGTCTGCCGGACCGGACCGTTCCCCTGGAGCCGGAGACCGAGGCCTGCCTGCGCCGCCGGGCGGAGCGCTGGGAGAGCGTCTCGCCCCACGTGGTGATCTCGGACCGGCTGCGGCAGCAGATGCCGCCGGAGTCCATCTCCCGGCTGGCACGGAAAGCCATGAACCGGGCGGGCATCCAGGGGGGTCAACCTGATGGACCTGCGGCATGACTTCATTATCCGCCAGCTGGAGACCCATGACTGGCCTTATGTGGTGCGGATCAGCGGCATCGCCGTTCCCACCCTGCACGCCTGCTTTTCCCCCTACATCCCCCAGGAGCGGGCGGGGACAGCGGAGGAGCGCCAGACGGGAGTGGACAGCTTCCTCATGTGGAAGCTGCTGCAGGTGGAGGGCAGCTCCCCGGTGGGGCTGGCCCTGTGGATGAGCTGGAAGCTGGGGATGCGGGTCCAGGAGATCGTGGACCTCACCTGGGGCCAGGTGGACCTGGACCGGGGGGTCATCCGCCTGCCGGACCGGACCCTCTCCATGGGCGTCACCCTGCGGCGGCTGCTGCGGACGTCCCAGAGCCGCCGCCAGAGCGGAGACGATCCCCACGTGCTGCTCTCCCCCAACTCCCGCAGGCCCATGGACCAGCCCCGGCTGTCCAAGATCGTCCGTACCGCCCTGATCCGGGGCGGCATGGAGCATGTGAGCCTGGGAGACCTGTGCCGGGAGGAGCGGCGGGAGTCGGAGGACGCCCGGCTGCTGGCCCACGCCGCGGAGAAAGGCTCCATCTGCCGGCGGGAGGCCATGGATCTGCTGGGGTTGTCCCGGATCGCCGCCTATGAGCGGCTGCGGCAGCTGGCGGCCCGGGGAAAGCTGGTGCGGGTGGGCGGCAAGTACTACCCCGCCGGACAGGTGGTGCCGCCGGAGGAACAGTACGCGGTGATCCGGGCGTTCCTGGAGGAGTCCGGCCCGGCGTACCGGCAGGACCTGGCGGACCTGCTGCACATCGGCCCCCGGCAGTGCGGCCTGATCCTCAAGCACATGGTGGAGGACGGACGGCTGGTCCAGGTGGGGCAGCGGTACTGCCTGCCCGCCGGGAAGACGGTCAGTCTGTAACAGGAAAAGGAGCGCGGGGAGCGGGCCATTTGGTCCGCTCCCCGCCGTTTCCCCGGCTGACCCCAATGTTATGCCGGGAAAACATGGGCTCTCAGACGGTTGGTATGCCGTTTTTCATTTCCATTAAAAGGTTCCCCAAACGCTGGACAGGGGGCAAATATTCCCTTAAATTGGCCTTGCAAACGCGGATTTCTCCTCCGTCACCCGGCGCCGGGGCCCGGTGTGTCTGCCGGCGGCCCGCCGGCTGGCTAGCCCTCACGCGGGACCCGGAGGCCGGGGCAGGGGGGAGGTCCGAAAGCTTGCGAAATTTTAGAAGGAGGAAAGATCCCATGAAGAAGTTCCTTTCCCTGGTGCTTGCTCTGGCGATGGCCCTGTCTCTGGTCACTGTCAGCGCGGGCGCCGCGAGCTTCGAGGATGACGGCGACATCACCTATCAGGAAGCCGTTACCGTCATCGCGGGGTTGGGCATCGTCGAGGGTTATGACGACGGTTCCTTCAACCCCACTGGAGGCTTGACCCGCGGCGCGGCCGCCAAGATCATCTGCAACCTGATCCTGGGGCCCACCACCGCAGACGCGCTGAACGCGACATCCGCTCCTTTCAGCGACGTTCCCACCACCAATGAGTTTGCCGGCTACATTGCCTACTGCTCTCAGCAGGGCATCATCAGCGGCTACGCGGACGGCACTTTCCGTCCCTCCGCCAGCCTGACGGGCTATGCCTTCATGAAGATGCTGCTGGGCCCGCTGGGCTATGACTCCACTTACGAGGGCTACACCGGCTCCAACTGGTCCATCCAGGTGGCCAAGCAGGCCATCGGCATCGGCCTGGACGACGGCAACGACGACTTCAACGGCACGGACAACGTGACCCGCGAGGAGGCCTGCCTGTATGCCTTCAACACCCTGCAGGCCACCCTGGTGGAATACAGCAGCTCCAACACCGTCATCGTGGGCGACGTGCAGGTGACCACCTCCTCCGACCGCTCCGAGGTGGAGAACAACGACAGCAACGAGACCATCGAGGACGACGACCTGATGCAGTTCGCCGAGGAGTACTTCGAGGATCTGGAGGCTGAGGACGACACCGACGGCTTCGGCCGCCCCGCCACCACCTGGGTGTATGACGGCGACGAGCTGGGCACCTATGCCGACACCGCCGACGAGACCCTGGTTGTCAGTGACAACTACGATCTGGCTACCTGGATGACCGACGGCAGCTACCTGAACTACTCCGAAAACGACATCCTGGATAACGCCACCGTGTACTTCAACGGCACGGAGGAGGGCGACTATGAGGATGTGGACGACGACGTGCTGACCAGCAAGGGCGACATCCTGGAGGTCTTTGAGAACGACAGCGGCGATGCCGAGACCATCGTCATCCGTTCTTACACCTATGCCCGGGTGAACGAAGTCATCACCGACCTGTCCTCCACCCACGAGAACCGGGGCGCGACCGTGGGCATCGACCTGGTGGACATCGATGACAACTCCTTCGGCACCTACTATGACGATTACAACGACGACGACAAGATCCTCAAGGGCTACAACAGCGACTACACCGAGGACACCGTCATCGCAATCGCTCTGAGTGATAGCGGCGCTGTGCTGGACAGCTATGTGATGGAGAGCGTCACCGGCACGCCTACCGCCGGCCGGACTGTAGAGACTTTCTCCAATGACCGCAGCGACACCGTGGTAAGCGCGGGCACCATCACCATCGACGGCACCCGGTACACCTACGCGGGCCAGATGACTGGCGTGTCCTCTGGCGAGAACGTGGACTTCGACGAGGAGCACACCATCTACCTGACCGCTGATGGCTATGTTCTGGCTGTGGATGGCGACGCCACCGCCGCCCTGGACGATGTGTACTACGTGGCCGGCGTCTACGGCGAGCGCAGCAGCGGCCGCACGACCTACTATGCCGAGGCTGTCTCCGTCTCTGACGGCGTGCTCCATACGCTGGAACTGTCCTCTGAGGGCCAGTCCGACTTTGGCCTGAGCAGCAGCGATTACGATTATGACACGACTGTGGCCGGCCTGTACGTTCTGGACGAGGAGGACGACGAGTACTTCATCGACAACGACTACTCCGGCGCCCTGGATGACGGCGACGAGGTGGGCAGCTACACTGTGGTGGTCAGCGAGTACAGTGGTGGAACCAACGGCCTGTCTCAGGATGTGGACAGCGACTCCACCACCATCCGCTTCAGCAACAACACTTCCGCCAGCCTCAGCCGCCTATATCTGACTGACGATACTTTCTTTGTCAGTGTTGAGGGCAACGCCAAGGTGGAGAGCCTGGACGTCACCACCGCCACCGGCGTGATGACCGTGGATGCCGACGAGAGCAATCAGCTCAGCGCCTATGCTTTCTACAAGACCGACGACAGCGATGCTGTGTACGTTCTGTATGTGGCTAACACCCTGGCCGGCTCCGTGAGCTTGAGCGACGTGGTGTACCTGACCGACGATGCCAATACCGCCAACAGCGATGGCTATGTGGTGGATCTGTTCTTCCTGGAGGACATGGAACTGGCGGAGGACGTCACCATTGACAGCCGTGACGATCAGGGTTTCTACACCTATGATCAGGACGAGGACGGCATCTATGAGCTGTCTGTCACCAGCAGCTACAACCTGGCCAACCAGAACCTGGGCGGCGTTACCAACGGCACCGAGGTTGACGATGAGGACGGCTACGCCGAACTTGTCACTTTTGACGAGGTCCGCAGCAACCGGGCCAGCGGCGAGACGACCGTAAAGAACGGCGAGAACCACAAGGTGGAGTTCGTTGCCGTGTCTTTCGACAATGCTACCGTGATTGACACCCGGTCCAGCAGCCAGAAGAGCCACGCCCTGTACTCCAGCGACATCGAGTCCGCCAGCGCCCTGTCCACCGCCATCAACCGCGGCGACGTGCAGGCTGACGTGTTCGTGGAGGGCGGCGAGATCGTTTTCGTGGCGGTCACCGCCACCGAGCAGGAGCCCACCACCAGCAACGGTGCTGAGGTTCCCACCATCTCCACCGCTGTGACCCCCAGCACGAACGTGGCTTACGGCACCAGCATCACGCTGATCGCCGACGCCCGCGTCAGCGATGGCGGCACCCTGAGCTATCAGTGGTACAAGGACGGCACCGCGATCACCGGCGCCACCACCGCCAACTACACCCTCACTGCTACGGAGACTGCCGGTTATACCTGTGTGGTGACGAACACCAACCCCAACACCGGCCGCACCAGCAGTGCTGAGTCCGGCGTGCTGACGGTCACCGTGTCCGCGGCTCCCATGACGGTGAACATCACCTGCGTCTCGAATACGGGCAGCACGATCTATTCGACGACCGAAACCATTACGGCAGACAGTTCCGTTTCCGCGCCTACTATCGAGAACTGGACTGTTGTGGGTACGGGTTCTGCGAGTGTCACGTTCGTGCCCGGCGGCAGCACCAACGTGACCTTCACCTACACCTACAGTGGAACTTGAGTGTCTCTAATCTGACACACACCCTTCTGTGAGCCTTTTCAGGGTCTCACAGCCCAAAGGCCCCGCTCCTTTCGGAGCGGGGCCTTTGCCGTATCTGTCCGCCTCCCCGCCCGGGCCGCCGGCGCGGGGCAGGGCAGGGGAGCGGGGGAGAGAGCAGGACCCCGGCAGGGGCCAGGGAAGGCCCCCCCGGCCAGCCACTTCGGGAGCACCCCCGGCAGGACGGGGAAGCCCCCGCATCCCCCCTCTTCACGCTCCACTCTTATCTTTTATCTCCTATCTTCTCTCTCCACACTCGTATCCAGGCAGACCGAAGCGGGAAGCGGCCAAGCCGCTTCCCGCTCCTCCAATCTATCTATAACCCGTCCCGTCCCGTCAGTCGTAGCGCAGGGCGTCGATGGGATTCAAGGCCGCCGCTTTCTTGGCGGGCAGGTAGCCGAAGACGATGCCGATGCCGGCGGAGACGCCGAAGGCGATCACCACCGCCGCCGCGCTGGGGCTGACGGTGATGGGGGTGTCCGGGATCACGTTGGCAATCACCGTCGTGGCCGTCGCCGAGAGGCCGAAGCCCAGGAGAATCCCCAGGATTCCCCCCAGGGCGGAGGTGGTGGCCGCCTCGATGACGAACTGGCGCAGGATGGCGCCCTCCCGGGCCCCCAGGGCCTTGCGGATGCCGACCTCCCGGGTCCGCTCCGTGACGGACACCAGCATGATGTTCATGATGCCGATGCCGCCCACCACCAGGGAGATGGCGGCAATGCCCGCCAGGATGTAGATGACCATGTTCACCATGGAGTTCATCTGCTCCACCATCTCCGCCATGCTGGTGACGGTGTAGGCGTCCTCGTCCTCAAACACCTCATAGAGGACGCTCTCCAGCTCCTCCTTGGCCTCCAGGATCTGGTCCGTGTCCTGGACGGTGATCGTGTAGCTGCTGATGGTGCCGGTGAAGCTGAGGCGGGCGGCGGTGGAGTAGGGGACGTACACGCAGTCGTCGGTGCCGCCCTCCTCCAGCTCGTCGCTCTCCGCCGCCAGCACCCCCACAATGGTGAAGGTGGTGCCGCCCACCTTCAGGGCCTGGCCCACGGCGTCCCCGTTGTAATAGTAGAGGTTCAGGTGTTGGCCCACCACGCAGACCTTCTTCCGGCCGGTCATGTCCGTGTACTGGAGTCCCCGGCCCTGGGCCACCTCATAGCCCTGCATCTCGCAGTAGTCCTCGCTGACGCCGGTGACGGAGGTGGCGCTGAGGGTGTCGCTGCCGATCTTTACCGAGCCGGTCATGGAGACGGTGGGGGAGATCTGCTTGAAGGTCTCGCTGTTGTCCTCCACCACCTGGTACATCTCCTCCTCGGAGACGGTGCGGGAGGAG
>CAJFNE010000004.1 GCA_904393855.1 uncultured Oscillibacter sp.
AGGTGGAGCGGGCCTACCGGGACGCCAAGATCACCACCATCTACGAGGGCACCAACGAGATCCAGCGGGTGGTCATCGCCTCCCACATCCTGGGCAAGGCCCCCAAGAGCTCCGGCGGCTCCTCCAGCAAGGCCAAGAAGCCCGCTCCTATCACCGGCATCCGCAAGAAAGTGATCCTGCGGGACGGCACCGCAGAGGAGAAGGTCGCCCAACTGGTGGAACACCTGAAAAAGGACGGCCACGACTTCACCGTGGGCATCCCCCTAGACACCCCCATCGCCCAGGCGGAGCGGGTGGTGTCCGCCGGCAAGGGCATCGGCGCGCAGGAGAACATGAAGCTCATCGAGGACCTGGCAAAAGCCGCCGGCGCGGCCATCGGCTCCTCCCGCCCCGTGGCGGAGACCTTGAAGTACGTGCCCCTGAACCGCTATGTGGGCATGTCCGGCCAGAAGTTCTCCGGCAACCTGTACATCGCCTGCGGCATCTCCGGCGCGGTCCAGCACCTGAAAGGCATCAAGGACGCCTCCACCATCGTGGCCATCAACACCAATGCCGGCGCGCCCATCTTCAAGAACTGCGACTACGGCATCGTGGGGGACGTCAACGAGATCCTGCCCCTGCTGACCGCCGCCCTGGACACCGGGGAGAAGCAGCCCGCGCCCCCCATGGTGAAGATGAAGCGGCCCCGCCCGCCCAAGGAGGAGCCCATCGGCCCCCGCTATGTCTGCGGCGGCTGCGGTTATGAGTACGTCCCCGAGCTGGGGGATCCAGATGCGGAGATCGCCCCCGGCACGTTGTTTGACAAGCTGCCCGAGGACTGGGTCTGCCCGGAGTGCGCCGAGCCCAAGTCCAGCTTCATTGAGGCGTAACGGCCCGCCATCTGTGAGAAAAGGAGGATCATCATATGTATTGCGTGAGAACTGTCACCGATAACCTCTACTGGGTGGGGGCCAACGATCACCGGCTGACCCTGTTTGAGAATATCCACCCCATCCCCAAGGGCGTCAGCTACAACGCCTACCTGCTGCTGGACAAGAAAAGCGTCCTGTTCGACACGGTGGACTGGTCCGCCTGCCGCCAGCTGCTGGAGAACATCGAGTACCTGCTGGACGGCAAGCCCCTGGATTATCTCGTCATCAACCACATGGAGCCGGACCACGGCGCCTCCATTGAGGAGATCCTGCTCCGGTATCCCAAGGTCTCCATCATCTCCACGGAAAAGGCTTTCCTGCTGATGCATCAGTTCGGCTTCCACGTGGACGGCCACAAGTGCATTGAGGTGAAAGAGGGGGACACTTTCTCCTTCGGAGACCACACCGTTACTTTCGTGGCCGCTCCCATGGTCCACTGGCCTGAGGCCATGGTGACCTTTGACACCACCAACGGCGTCCTCTTCTCCGCCGACGCTTTCGGCTCTTTCATCGCCCTGGACGGCAAGCTGTTCGCCGACGAGGTGAACTTCGACCGGGACTGGATTGACGAGGCCCGCCGATACCTGACCAACATCGTGGGCAAGTACGGCCCCCACATCCAGCTGCTGCTGGGCAAGGCCGCCGGCATCCTGGACCAGATCCAGTACATCTGCCCTCTCCACGGACCCGTGTGGCGGAAAGACCTGGGGTATTTCATCGACAAGTACGACAAGTGGAGCCGGTACGAGCCGGAGGTGAAAGGCGTGCTGATCGTCTACGCCTCCATGTACGGCAACACGGAGGCTGCCGCCCAGGCCCTGGCCGCCAAGCTCTGCGAAAGAGGCGTCACCGACGTGGCGGTATACGACGTGTCCAACACTCATGTGTCCTACCTGATCTCCGAGAGCTTCAAGTACAGCCATATTGTCCTGGCCTCCGTCACCTATAACTTAGGGATCTACCCGGTGATGAAGAACTATCTGGAGGACATGAAGGCTCTGAACCTCCAGAACCGCACCTTCGCCATCATTGAGAACGGCTCCTGGGCCACCAAGTCCGGGGACCTGATGCAGAAGTTCGTGGAGGATGAGATGAAGAACATGACCGTCCTCAACGAGCGCCTGAGCCTGGCCTCCTCCCTCCAGGCAGACAAAGCGGTGGAGCTGGACAAGCTGGCGGACGCTCTGGCAGAGTCCCTGCGGGAGAGCGCGGAGACTTGATCCGCACGCCGTATGCTTGACATCCAAAGCCCGCTTTCAAACGCAGTGAGAGCCGCGCCGAATGGCGCGGCTCTCACTGTCGATAAGCCGAAAGAGGCCGAATGACGGGATGAAGGGGCGCGCGGGAACCCCACCGCCGCGAGGATGACGCCCAGCGCCGTGAACCATCCCAGCCGGGCATCCCCAGGCAGAGGGCCAGACTGGAGACGGCGGCCGGCGGCTCCTCCCCTCCCCCGGTGCCGGGACGCATCTCAGGCCCAGTCCCGGGCGGCCAGCTGGATATAGTGCCGGTACAGGAGGCCGAAGCGGTAGAAATAGTTCGGTTTCCAGGGCTTGGCCTTTCCGCAGAAGTGGAGCACGGACGTGTGCGCCATGACCCACTCCACGTTTTGGGTACCGGAGCTGCGCAGCAGGTAATTATTGTAGTTGCGGGCGTCGTAGTTCCAGAGCGCGTCGTCGATGGGCAGGATGTCATCCCCGTACAGGGCGTTGAGCAGGTCCTGGTCCGGCAGCAGCAGTTCCGGCCCGTGCTCCTCCACATAGGCAAACAGATCATCCGGCCGAATCCTGGTTCTGCCCAGGCTGAGGTCCATCAGCAGGACGCCGGAGTTGTAGTAGTCGTGATCCACCCCCAGGCGAATCCGGTTGACGTTGTTGGCCAGCTCCGTCTTCCCGGTGTGGGCCGCGGCGGCAAACAGCCTGCCCCGCAGATCCGTCTCCCAGAGGGGGCGCAGGGGGTTGATCACCAGGATGTCCGGGTCCAGATACAAAACTCGGTCCAGCTCCTCCGGCAGCATCTGGGGCGCTAGGAGCCGGTAGTACATCTCCCTGGGATACTGCTTGCTGGCCGGAGCGGTCCGGAACAGCTCCTCTCCCACCCGGACCTCGTCAAAGCCATAGGACTGCTTGCCGCACCACCGGGCAAGGTCTCCCAGCGCCGCCTCGGGGATGTCGCTGTGGATCAGGTACAGGTGGAAGGACTCCCCGGGATTGTTCAGCCGGATGGAGGTGAGCAGTACATGGAGCTGGGGCAGATAGCGTCTGTCCAGGGTTGTCAGAATGGAAATGACATTCATAGGTCAGATCCTCCTTACTGGCGGGGAAATCCGTCTCCGGGTTCCCCGCAGGATGCTGTCGGCGCTGGGTAAAAGCAGATCGGCGGCGGCCGCCCAAGATGGGAAGCCCATGGACATCCGCCCCGTGTCCCGGCCCAGGACAGCCATGAAACGAGTGAGGCGGCAGCTCTCTTGCCGGCGTGCCCGTCGTCCGCCAGTCTCTCATAAAAGGGTCTCCCGCAAAACGGTCTCACATACAGCACACAAGGTGCTGGACGGGCGGAATTTCTTGTGCTAAAATGAACCAAATAGCAGAGATTGCGGATGAGGAGTTGGTGCTGTGGCAGTGGATATGAAGCAGCTGATCGCGGAGACCCTGACCGGGCTCTTGGAGCGCAAATCGGTAGACAAGATCACCGTCAAGGAACTGGTGGAGACGTGCGGCATCAGCCGCCAGGCCTTTTATTACCACTTTCAGGACATCATGGACGTGATCGAGTGGACCGCCGCGCAGGCCCTGCAGAAAGCAGTAGATCTAAGCCTGGCCGCGTCCACCCCCCAGGAAGCCCTGGAGACGCTGATCCTCTTTCTGCGGAAAGACAGGAAGCTGATCCAGCATCTGATGGGCTCCCAGCAGCGGGCGGAGATCGAGCGGCTGCTGGTCCAGTCCGCGCGGGCTTATCTAAGCGCGATGATCCGGGCCAGGGCAGCCAGCCTGTCCGCCAGCCCCCAGACTCTGGAGACTGCCATCCACTTCTACTCCTATGGTCTGGTGGGCATGATGATGGAAACCCTGGATGAGGAGCGGGACGCCGCTGTCCTGTCCAAGCAGTTCTACGGCCTGGTCACAGGCTCCCTCTGGGACGGGCCGGAGGCGTCCTAATGCCCGCCTATTCTCATGCTAACCTTAACAGATCAGCGAGATCTTGAACATGGATAATTTCCGCGACTTGTATAGACAGGCCTTGGAAAATGTCAAAGCTTTTGACATTTTCCAAGGCCTGTCTATACATTCGGAAAAAACTGGCCATGGCGTCCCAGTGTGATTCCTGGTATAAAGGAAAGCGGAACATCCCAGAAAATCCAGTTTAAGGAGGTCCGCGCTGATGGGATTGAGCCAAGGAATCTTTGCCGTAAAGCTCTATGAGCTGGAGCAGGAGTACGGCCGGATGCAGAGCCGTCTCCACCTGTTTCAGGAAAAGGATGTGAATCAGCTCCAGGAGGAGCTGGACCGGCTCCAGGACGAGTACCAGGAGCGCAAGCTGCTGCTGCAGGAGCGGATTCAGTCCAGCCGCTCCCCCTCCGTGGCGGCTCTGGCCCAGGCCCAGCTGGAGTTCGGGGAGCGGGTGGAGCAGATTCTCCGGGAGGAACTGCCCAATGAGATGCACGGGCGGAACCAGACCAGCACGGCGGATGCGGCGGAGGCGGTATCCCTGTACGCGGAGTACGCCATCGACTTCTCCACCCAGACCATGCGGTACGCCCTGATGGTGGCCCTGTCCGCTCTGCTGCTGCAGCGGCAAGCGGAGCAGGAGACGCCGGAGAGATAAATGGAAGGAGCTTTCACATGAACGAGGTAATAAACCCCAAGAAACCGCTGATCTATTACTATGCGATCGTGCTCCTGGTTCTGATGCTGTTCAATTTCCTGGCCATGCCCTGGATAGCCCAGCGTCAGATCCGGGAGGTGGACTACAACACCTTCAATGAAATGGTCCAGGAGGGCCAGGTGGGTCAGGTGCAGATCCAGGAACAGGAGAACCGCATCCTGTTTACCGACAAGGAGGAGACCACGGTCTATAAGACCCCCATGGTGCCCGACTACACCCTGACGGACCGCCTGCTGGCGGCAGGGGTCTCCACCACCGGCGAGGAGATCCAGCAGACGGACCCCTTCCTCAGCTTCCTGCTGACGTGGGTGCTGCCCATTGTGATCTTCATCGCCCTGGGGCAGTACCTCTCCAGGCGGATGATGAAGAGCATGGGTGGTCCCAACGCCATGATGTTCGGCAAATCCAACGCCAAGGTATATGTGAAGTCCTCGGAGGGCATCAAGTTCTCCGATGTAGCCGGTGAGGACGAGGCCAAGGACAACCTGAAGGAGATCGTGGAGTACCTCCATGACCCCAAGAAATACCAGGAGATCGGCGCCTCCATGCCCAAGGGCATCCTGCTAGTGGGCCCTCCGGGCACCGGCAAAACCATGCTGGCCAAGGCCGTGGCCGGCGAGGCCAACGTGCCTTTCTTCTCCATGTCCGGCTCGGAATTCGTGGAGATGTTCGTGGGCATGGGCGCCAGCAAGGTCCGGGACCTCTTTAAGCAGGCCAAGGAGAAGGCCCCCTGCATCGTGTTCATCGACGAGATCGACGCCATCGGCAAGAAGCGGGACGGCCAGCTGGGCGGCAACGACGAGCGGGAGCAAACCCTGAATCAGCTGCTGACGGAGATGGACGGCTTCGAGGGCAACACCGGCGTCATCATCCTGGCGGCCACCAACCGCCCCGAGGCGCTGGACCCCGCCCTGACCCGGCCCGGCCGGTTTGACCGCCGCGTCCCGGTGGAGCTGCCGGACCTGCAGGGCCGGGAGGATATCTTGAAAGTCCATGCCAAGAAAATCAAGGTGGCGGAGGATGTGGACTGGAACAAGATCGCCCGCATGGCCGCCGGCGCCTCCGGCGCGGAGCTGGCCAACATCGTCAACGAGGCCGCCCTGCGGGCCGTGCGGGACGGCCGGCGCTATGCCACGGAGGCCGACCTGGAGGAGAGCATCGAGGTGGTCATCGCCGGCTATCAGAAGAAGAACGCCATCCTCACCGACGAGGAAAAGAAAGTGGTGGCCTATCACGAGGTTGGCCACGCTCTGGTGGCGGCCAAGCAGACCAACTCCGCCCCGGTGCAGAAGATCACCATTGTCCCCCGGACCTCCGGCGCATTGGGCTACACCATGCAGGTGGACGAGGGCAACCACTATCTCATGAGCCAGGCGGAACTGGAGAACAAGATCGCCACCCTCACCGGCGGCCGGGCCGCCGAGGAGCTGGTATTCCACTCCGCCTCCACCGGCGCCTCCAACGACATCGAGCAGGCCACCAAGCTGGCCCGGGCCATGATCACCCGGTACGGCATGAGCCAGGACTTCGACATGGTGGCGCTGGAGACCGTTCAGAACCAGTACCTGGGCGGAGACGCCTCTCTGGCCTGCTCCGCGGAGACGGCGGCGGAGATCGACCGGCAGGTGGTGGGGCTGGTGAAGAAGCAGCATGAAAAGGCCAGCCGGATTCTGGAGGAGAACCGGGAGAAGCTGGACGAGCTGGCGGAGTACCTCTATGAGAAAGAGACCATCACCGGCGAGGAATTCATGGATATCTTGAATCGGAAATAAGCTGTACTGGAGACACAGGCCGGCCCTGGTCTGGCCTGTGTCTCCCCCTTTTCTCTGGACGCCGGGGAGCCGGCATGCCGCATGCCAACAGAGGATTGCCCGGCCGGACGCGGTGCCCGCGGGCCGCGGCGTCTCCCGGTTTACGGGACGATTACAGCGCAGACAGGAGCAGGAGTCGGATGGATCATCAAAATTGTTTGGAAAAGGATCTGCTGGAGTACAGCCAGGATGTCCTCGCCTTTGAAGAGGCCCTGGACCTGCGCTATGAGGGCTTCTACGCGCAATTGGCGGATCAGCAGAATCTCTCCCCGGAGGAGCAGGCCGTCCTGCGCAGCGACGTGACGCAGGAGGTCCGGACGCTGAAGGAGGCCGCCTCCTGCCTGCGTCAGGCCCACCAGTGGGCGTCCGACAAAGCGGACGAGCTCAATACCCGCCTGCGGGAGGGACAGGAGAGCTCCCGGCGGAAAGGACTCTTTCGCCGGGCGCCCGCAAACTCCGTCATCGATTTCGAGGAGGCTTGGGCGGACAGCTTTGCCTGCGGCGTCAACTTCTATAAGATCGCCCTGATCTGCATCGCGGGAAGCTTTGCCGGCGTGGTGGTGGAGGTCCTGTGGTGCCTGTTCCGCAACGGGTATCTTGAGAGCCGGTCCGGCCTGGTCTACGGTCCGTTCAACCCCGTCTATGGCATCGGCGCGGTGGTGATGACCCTGGCCCTGTACCGCTACCGCAACCGCAGCTCCTCCATCTCTTTTCTGGGCGGCATGGCGGTGGGCAGCGTCATTGAGTATCTGCTCTCCTGGGGGCAGGAGACCCTGTTCGGCTCCACCTCCTGGGATTACAGCCAGATGCCCTTCAATCTGAACGGGCGCATCTGCCTGCTCTACTCCATTTTCTGGGGCATCCTGGGCGTTTTGTGGATCAAAAGCCTCTATCCCCGCCTGGCCCAGCTGATCCTGAAGCTCCCCAACCGCTTCGGGAAGATTTTGACCTGGGCGCTTACCCTGTTCATGATCTTCGACTGCGGCATGAGCCTGCTGGCCGTGGATCGCTGGTCGGAACGGGTCCACGGGGAGCCCCCCGCGTCCGCCGTGGATACGTTCCTGGACCAGCGCTTCCCGGACGAGCGCATGGAGCGCATTTACGCCAACATGGACTTCGGCATAGAGTCCGGAGGCACTTCCCCGTAACCCTCTCCCCTGCCGCCGGGATGTCCGGCGGATGCTCTGGCACAGGCCATGGGCTGATCGTGGGGCGCGGCGGGAAATCTTTTGCGATGAAAACCAGCCCCCGGGACAGAGGATCTGTCCCGGGGGCACTCGCGCGTTAGGGCTCCGAAAAACGGAACCCTCCACCGGCCGTGAACCCGGCGCAGCGAGTCACGGCCGAAGCATGAAGAAAATACCCGTCCGGCGCACGGGAAAAGTCCCAAGGCTTTTCTCATCGTCTCAGGGCCTCTCCCGAGCAGAAAGAAACCGCTAATAAATAACTTTCTAAAAGCAAAATCCGCTAATAATCGTTCTTTCACCGCCCTTTGAAGTTGCTTTTTATGGAAAGGGGTTATATAGTAGAGTTAGATTCTGCGCAGACCAGTTTGGGCGGGGCGTTGCTGCCGCCGACTGAAAAAGGAGGAACTTTCCATGGAACAGCGCAAGAAATTTATACGGACCCGGGGACTGCCTCAGGCTGGCAGCCCCATGCTGCTGGCGGCGATCGCCCTGCTGGCAGTGGGCGCGATCCTGCTGCTGGTGAGCGACCTGTTGAACGAGTATTCGTCCGGCGGCGATGTTTGGAGCTTCCTATTGGCCCTGGCGGGCTGTGCCCTGCTGTTTTTTGGACGGGGGAGAGTGGCGGCCTCTGTCATCGGCGGGGTTTTGCTGCTTTTCGAGATGCCCAGCAGCCCGCTGCCCCTGGCCATGCTGGCCTGGCTCATCTCCGCTGTGGGCGTGCCCGGTAACCCGGCGCCGTCCAGGCTGCCGGGGATCATCCGCCTGCCGGTGTGGAATTTGGTCTCCGGCGTGCTGACGCTGCTGTCCATGGTGGACATCCTGGGGGTTCTGGGACCAGAGATGAGCCTCACCATGGTGCTGCGGGTGCTGACGGTGCTGGTGATGGGCCTGGGGATGCTGCTACTGAATTTAGCCGCCCGGCCCCAGGTGGTGGAATCCGCTGGGGAGCGTCTTCCCCGGTGCCGGGTGAAGTCCCTGTTCCAGCCGTCCATCATGCTGCGGGTTGGCGCCGCGCTTCTGGTGGCGGATGGTGTGATCTCCCTCTGGCAGAACCTCCAGCTGATGGGCTCCTTTGATGTGCCCCTGACCAACTTCCTCTGGACTCTGCTGATCCTGGCGGCGGGCATCCTGCTTTTGCTGCGGGATCAACTGGAGCTCCACAGCCGCGCCGCCCTGATTTTGCTGCTGGTGGTCCAGCTGCGGGAGGCACTGGCCATGCGTCAGGTCCTGCTGTACGCGGAGAATCCCCCGGCCAACTCCAGCGGCATGCTGCTGCTCGCGGCGGCACTCATGCTGATCGCCTGCTTCGGCGTACGGTGGAACACCGCGGTCTCTGTCAAGGGGAAAGCCCGACCCGTCCTGAACCTGATCGCCCTTGCCGCAGCGGCGGTGGGTCTGGTGATCGGCGTGCAGCGGTATGCGCAGGAGATCTTGGAGTACACCTCTGCCGGTGGGGCAGCCGTGTGGATGGCAGTGATCCGCGGGTATCTTCCTAACATCCTGGCGGCCCTGCTGCTCCCCCTGGGCCTGATCCTGCTGAACCTGACCGCCCAGCCGATGGAGCTGCCCGGCAGCGCCCGGACCAGCCGTATCCAGTACCAGAAAGGGTTGACCGGCCTGGTTCAGCGGTTCTACAGCAACGTGGGCGGCTGTTTGCAGATGCTGGCAAAGGTCCAGGGAGTCATCTGTCTGGTGTGCGGAATGATCTGCCTGGCGGTCGCCGCGCTGGGCGTGATCCTGCTCCTGCTGCAGCTGGTGGGCCTCATCCCGCCGGAGATCGACGGCGTGACCCTGATTCTCAGCGGCCTGCTGGGCGTGCTGGCCTGTGTGCTGCTGGCGGTTTTCACCTGGCCGCTGTATGCCTTTGGCCAGATCACCTCGGATGTCCACGCCATGAAAGAGGGCGGCGGGCAGCCGGGGACCGGAGCGGCTTCCGCCGCGGCCGCCTCCCAGCCGGCCCGGGAGACGGCCGTTCCCCGGCCGGAGAATCCCGACGAGCTGCCGGAGCTGTGACGGGGGAGGCGGCGATATGGAACAACGCTACATCCAGCGATACCGGCTGCCGGACCGCCTCTACTGTCCCGGCGCGCCGGTGGTGCTGGCCGCGGGCCGGGTGCTGGAGGATACGCAGCAGCCCCGGCTGGTGGCTCAGCTCAAGTTCAAAAGCGTGGACGCGCGCCTGGTCGCGGCGCTGTCCGGCACGCTGCGCTGTTTGGACGCCCAAGGCCGTGTGCTGGGCGACGTCCCCTTGGCATATGAGCGCCTGACCGTTCAGCGGGGGGACGCTTTCGGTCAGTATACCGCCGTCGTCCTGCCCTGGGCGGGGACGGACGCCATCCGCCTGGCGGCGCTGGAGGTCCGCTTTGAGGACGGCGCGGTCTGGAGCGCCCCGGAGGGCGCCTCGTGGGTTCCGCTCCCCCCCTTTGAACCCCTGGAAGCCGCGCTTCAGGATGCGGAGCTGCTGGCGCTGAGCCGCCGGGAGCTGCCCGGCGGGAAGTACGCTTACACGGCCGGAAACGGGCTGTGGTACTGCACCTGCGGCGGCGTGAACCGGGAGGAGGAGTCCCGCTGCCACCGCTGCGGCAGGGAGCGGGCGCAGGCGGCCCGATACGCCGGAGCGGCGGCACTGGCGGCGCTCCGGCAGGAGCGGCTCGAGGAGGAAGCCCGCCGGACGGAGGCCCGGGAACAGGCGCGCCGGGAGGCGGAGGCCAAAGCCGCCGCCCTGAAGGCAGCTGCCGAAGAGCGGGCCAGGAAGCTCCGAGAGCGGTTTGCGAAAAAGGCCGCCGGAGAGGAATCGGCCCCGCCTGACGAACCGGCGGAGGCCCAGCCGCTCCCCACAAAAGTGGCTGCGGAGGTACCTGCTCCGGCGGAGGCCCCGGCCCCCGCGGCTCGGGCCAAGCGGCCCGTTGGAAAGCCCAAAGGGAAATTGCTGGCTGGCATTGCCGCTTTGGTGTTAGTCGCAGTCCTGGCGGCGGTGGCTCTGCCCAGGCTTCTGAGCGGCGGAGCCGTGGAGCTCCACGTCACCACCCCCGGCGACACCGGGGAGGTGATGACCCTCCGCGTCCAGGAGGACGAGGAGGGGGTCTGCGTCATCACCCCGGACCTGGTCCGGGACCTGGTGCCCGGGGCGGATGCCATCAGCTTTGGCGGGGTGCCGGATCTGGGAGATGACATTCATCCATACATTATCAACAGCTACCATATGGCCTGCCTGGTCACGTCCCACGGGGAACATGGCGCCGGAGAGGACTGGGGCAGCTTTGACGCCAACCGGGACCCGGACAGTCCCGTGTGCCTGCTGGTGTTCGGCCAGGACCTCACCCGGCTGGTGGGCTACGCCATCAACCCGCCCCGGGACGCGGGCGGCGGCGCCTGGGAGCTGGACGTCACCCTGTGCGACTACGACTTCGGAGCCCTGGTGGAGGAGCAGATCGAACAGTTTGAGGCCGGGCGGGACGAGGTCTTTTCCCGCCGCATCCAGGCGGAGGACATCGCGGACTCCGGGGCGGAGTGGTTCCTCTTCGGCTACAACACCGGCCGGGGGGCCACCCTGGAACTGGACGATCCCCAGACCTATCACATCTGGAGCCAATGCGTCTCCGAGCACCGGGACCAGTTCGCCCGGGAGATGGACCGGCTGGAGAGCAGCCTGCCTGACCTGGGCCGCTGGCGGTGCTTCCTGCTGCTGGACGATGACCGGGAGCCCCTGGGCTATGTGATGCTGGACCACTCCGGCAGCAGCGGTCCCACCGGCGGCAGCGGAGACATCGAGTCCCTGGGCACCGTGGACCTCTATCTGGAGGAGGAGAATAACCGGATCACCTTAAACGACGAAGTTCTGCAGGAAGTCATACCGGAGGAGGCTTTCTTCAACTTCGAGGGATACGCGATCAACATGAACGGAGATATGGACGCCTACCTGACGGACAGCTTTCATATGGCCTGGCTGGTGACCTCGGAGGGGACCGCCTGGGGCGGCAATTCCAGCGCCATCTGGGACCCGTCCACGATTGAACTGTGTACCCTGATGGTATACAGCGACTTCACCCGCCTGTGCGGCTACTTCATCGGCGTACCGGAGGATCTGGGCGGAGGCCGGTGGCGCATAGAGATCACCCTGTGCGACTATGACTTCACCCAGCTCTACGCGGAACAGGCGGCGGGCTATGACATCGCCCCCCAGCTGCCGGAGATTTCGGAGAGCCAACTGGCACACAGCGGCGCGGCCTGGTTTATTGAACCCGTGCAGCAGTTGAACGGAAATGACGACTTCACGAACCGGGTGCGGCTCCAGAGCCTGTGGAGCCGGGCCACGTCTCCCAATATCCGCCTGTTTGCCCGGCCGATCGAGGAGCTTCCCCACACGGCCCGCCGGGCCACGGCGGACCGCCCGGAGTTCTACCTGCTTCTGAATGCGGATTACCAGTACCTGGGCTACGTCCGAATCACCGACGGGGAGCGGGTGGAGGGTTTGACCCTGGAGCCTCCCGCCGGCGGCGGCACCACCGCGTCGGGCACCGTGAATCTGGACCTGACCGCCACCAATGGGATGTGCCGCCTGGAGTTTGAGCAGGTCCAGGAGCTGATCCCCCAGGCCACCCGGATGGAGCTCCGGGGGAATCCAAATCTGGGTTCCATCGAGGAGTACCTGCGGACCTCGGACAATATGGCCTGGCTGATCGCCCATGGGGAAACCCTGGGACAAACCAACGGGCAGTTCTCCGTCCAAGGGGGCAGGGCGCCCTTCCGCTCCCTTCTGATCTTCAGCGGTCCCACCCAGCTGTGCGGCTACTTTATGGGGGAGCCTGTCCACGAGAGCGGGGACCGCTGGCGGCTGGAGATCACCCTGTGCGACTACGACTTCACGGGCCTGATGGAGCAGCAGCGGCAGGCCTTTGCGCGGTGGGAGGTACCGCCGTATGTGGAGGCGGCGGAGGCGGACTCCACTGGTGCCAAGTACGTGATCACAGGGTTCTATACCGCCAGCGACGCCGCTGAGGATATGTCCACCGATGAGACGGTGCAGCTCTACTCCCTCTGGAGCCAATCCCAGTCCATTGGCGTGGGCCGGTTCTGCCAGAACGCTGAACACCTGGAGTCTCTCCGGCCCGAGGGCCCGGATGGGCGCTTCGCCTGGGTCTACTGCCTGCTGCTGGACGCCGACTACCAGCCTGTGGCCTATACCATTCTGACAAACGAAGGCGGGGCCTCATAAGGCCGGCATCGGGCACAGAAAGACAGGCCGGCAGTTATTCTGTAGTCTTTTTCTCGTAAAGCAAGCCCTGGCAATTGCCTTGCCGGGGCTTCGCTTTTTTCAGTGTGAAGTTTTTTCTGTACATCGAACAAGTTGAAAGGCAATTATCCACGCAAAATCTCCAAAGTATTTCGAATCGTTGCAAAGGACAGCCTCCAGAAGAATTCTTCTGGAGGCTGTCCTTTAATGGTCAAACACTGATAATGGCACTGTGCTTGCGGAATCCAATTGCGCCGCTTCTCGAATCGCTCCAGATCTTGACAGTATGCCTTGGTATCCAGATGCCTCTATAGGTATCAAATGAGGTATTGTTGGGGTCGCTGCTGAAAGACAAAACCAGATCATTCCGAATCGTCTCCTCACAGACGGCAAAGTGGTGTTTCCATATTTTCAGTTGTTTCAAACTGTATACAGCATACAAATCCCCACCGCTTACCTCCGTTCAAACAGCCCCAGCTACCATATCGCCTCCCCCTACTTTGAATAGGTCCGCCCTGTTCAACTCTTTATAAGATTCGTGGCTTCCTACGTATTACTATCTCTATTAAAGGCTGTCAGGAAACAGGCAATACAGAAAATCTTACAGCTCTTACTTTCTGCGAAGTAACCTGCTCTCGGCTACCTCCAGAGATGGATATCCATATGCCGTTACGATATTTTCCCAGATGATCCGGTTCAAACTGTTACCCGCTTTTTGCAGACACTCCACATATGCTGCATAGGATCGCAGCGTATGAACGGAGCATGGCACTAATTCGCTCCACATCAAGGTTTCAAATGAGGGCTGCCCGTCAGTCTCATCCTCCCGCCGGATCGGTGTCTTTTTTCCAATCAAGCAGGGATATTCCACAGCCAACTTTCCCTGCCATGTTGCCAATGCCCGGCTGATCCAATCCAAAAGGTACTCCTTCTCAAAGGAATTTCCTAACATGCTGTCACTTTGGAACTGCTTGGACTCCATCCGCGCGGCCAAGGCATTTTCCTCTCTCTTGCAGGATTCCATCCCTCATTCCGGGCATTACACAGATCCCGGTAGCAGCTCTCAAGGATTTCTGGTGCCAAAGCACTCAGATAGTTCCACCTATTCTGCCGGAATAACTCCCAGCCACAAGGACAACTCTGCGCTTCCATCTGATCAGCAAATACCCATTCCTGCTCTATGATCATCTCGATGAGTTCTTTCATACGCAGTCTCCTTATTGGTTTCTCAGTTTCAAGGGCCAACCAGGCCGCATGTCGTCTATTCACTCATTGGCTAGATTGTGGGAATATCCCCTCTTTGCTACTTCCAGGTTAATGGGAATCAGTCCGGGCATGGCATAAAAGGCGGCTTCTCCTCTTGTGGGGCTGTTTTTGTTTATATGGACATAAAATACATTCAAACCCGTCTGCAAATTATCCCGCTCTGCAGTTATTCTCCCACAAAGACCGCCTTGCGCTTCTCCAGGAAAGCCGTCATGCCCTCCTTCTTGTCGTGAGTAGCGAAAGAAAGGCCGAAGTTGGTGGCCTCCACAGCCAGGCCGTTGGCCAGGTCCGTGTCCGTGCCGGTCTCGATGCTCGCCTTGGCCAGGGCAATGGCGTAGCTGCCATTACCCTGGATCTTCTCGGCCATGGCCATGCAGGCGTCCATCAGCTCCTCCGCCGGAACCACCTTGTTCACCAGACCGATCCGATAGGCCTCCTGGGCGTCGATCCGGTCGCAGGTGAAAATCAGCTCCTTGGCGCGGCCCTTGCCGATGAGCCGTGCCAGCCGCTGGGTGCCGCCGAAGCCAGGCAGAATCCCCAGGCCGCACTCCGGCTGGCCGAACACGGCTTTCTCCGAGGCAATCCGGATGTCGCAGGCCATGGACAGCTCACAGCCACCGCCCAGGGCGAAGCCGTTCACCGCAGCAATGGTAACCTGAGGCATCGTCTCCAGGCGGGAGAAAGTCTCCTTGGCAAGCAGGGACATGGCGCGCCCCTCGGCGGGGGTGGCATTCACCATCTCAGAGATGTCAGCGCCTGCCACAAACGCCTTCGCTCCGCTGCCAGTTACGATGGTCACACGGATGTCCTTGCTCTGCTCGATGTCAGACAGGCAGGCGTTCAGCTCCGTCAGGGTTGCGCTGTTCAGCGCGTTTAAGGTCTTGGGGTTGTTGATCGTCACGATGGCGACCTGCCCTTTGGTTTCTACCAGCAAGTGTTCGTACATCATCAATTCCTCCACTTTTCCCAAATATCTTGCCCAAGGGCAAGCCTTAACCTTGTGCCAGTCTCAGATATGTCTCCGTGCGCTCCTTGGCATCCTGCTCCGCCTTGGCAAAGAGCTCCTCAGCGGTGTCCGGGAACTTGCGCAGCAGGGAGGAGTACCGGACCTCGCCCATTAGGAAGTCCCGAAAGTTTCCGGTGGGCGCTTTGGAGTCCAGTGTGAAAGGATTCTTGCCCTCCTTGGCCAGCATGGGATTATAGCGGTAGCAGTGCCAGTAGCCGGCCTCCACAGCCTCCCTCATGCGGTTTTGGGTGTAGCCCATGCCTTTCTTGATACCATGGTTGATGCAGGGGGCGTAAGCGATGATCAGGGAGGGACCGTCATAGGCCTCCGCCTCACGGATGGCAGTCAGGGTCTGCTGGGGGTCGTAGCCCAGGGCCACCTGGGCCACATACACATAGCCATAGCTCATGCACATCCGGCCCAAATCTTTCTTCTTGGTCTTTTTGCCGGAGGCCGCAAATTGGGCGACAGCCGCCGTGGGCGTGGCCTTGGATGCCTGCCCGCCGGTGTTGGAGTACACCTCGGTATCCAGGCAGATGATATTGACGTTCTCGCCGGAGGCCACCACGTGATCCAGGCCGCTGTAACCGATGTCATAAGCCCAGCCGTCGCCGCCCACGATCCACTGGGAGGGCTTGAACAGATAGTCTTTCCGCTCGTAGATGGTCTTCACCAGAGGATCCTCCAGGCCGGTTTGCTCCAGAGCGGCAATCAGGCGGTCCGCCCGCTGGCGGGTGCCCTCGCTCTCCAGGAAGTGGTCCACGCAGTCCTGGGCGGCGCTCTTCAGCTCCCCTTCCCCGGCGGCGGCGATCAGCTCCTCCAGTCGCTCCCGCAGCCAGCTGCGGACTGCCTTGGTACCCAGGAACATGCCGTAGCCGTACTCGGCGGTGTCCTCAAACAGGCCGCTGGCCCAGGCCACGCCCTGGCCCTTCTCGTTGGTGCAGAAAGGGATCTCCGGGGAGCCGCCCCAGATATGGGTGCAGCCGGCGGAGTTGGCGATCCGCATGTGGTCGCCGTAGAGCTGGGTGATCAGCTTGATGTAGGGCGTCTCGCCGCAGCCGGCGCAGGCGCCGGAGAACTCCACATAGGGCTTCAGGAACTGGCTGCCCTTGATGGTGGTCTTCTGCTTGACCTCCTTGTCGGAAATGGTCTGGGCATAGGCCCAGTTCCGCACGGAGGCCTCCTGGACGGGGGCCAGGGCGGTCATGCTGAGGGCGCCCACCGGGCAGATGTTCACACATACGCCGCAGCCTGTGCAGTCCAGGCCGGAGATGGCCAGGTGATATTGCAGGCCCTCATAGCCGTTGGCCTTCTTCGTCTGGAAGCCCTCCGGCGCGGCGGCGGCCTCCTGGGCACTGAGCAGCTTGGGCCGGATCACCGCGTGGGAGCACATGGCGGAGCAGCGGTTGCACTCGATGCACTTCTCCGCGTTCCACACCGGCGTGTCAATAGAGATGCCCCGCTTCTCATACTGGGTATAGCCCTGGTCCCAACTGCCGTCCTCGTGGCCGTTAAAAGCACTGACCGGCAAGGAGTCGCCCTCCTGGCGGCCCATCTTGAAGAGGACGTTCCGGAAGAACTCCGGCACCTGGCTCTGGTCCGCGGGGGCGGGGTCCTGGGCGGTGGCCCAGGCGGCGGGCACATCGATCTTCTGGATGCCGGCAATGCCCTGATCAATGGCGGCGAAGTTCATGTCCAGCACATCCTGGCCCTTGGCGCCGTAGCTCTTGACTACTTCCTCCTTCAGGTAGCGGATAGCATCCTCCACCGGCAGGATCTGGGAGATGGCGAAAAAGCCCGCCTGCATGATCATATTGATGCGGCCGCCCAGGCCGATCTTCTTCGCGATGTCAACGGCGTCCAGGGTATAGAAGTTAGCCTTCTTCTCCGCGATGCGGCGCTTGAGGGCGGCGGGCAGGTTTGCCTCCAGCTCCTCCCCTTTCCAAATGGTATTCAGCAGGAAGCTGCCGCCCTCTTTGAGATCACCGATCAGGTCGTATTTGTGCACATACGCCTGGTTGTGGCAGGCGATAAAGTTGGCCGCCTTGATCTGGTAAGAGCCCTTGATCTCCTTGGGCCCGAAGCGCAGGTGGGAGATGGTGACGCCGCCGGACTTCTTGGCGTCGTAAGCGAAATAGGCCTGCACATTGTAGTCCGTGTGGTCGCCGATGATCTTCACCGCAGACTTGTTGGCGCCCACAGTACCATCGGAGCCCAAGCCCCAGAACTTGCAGGAGAAATTTCCCTCTGGGGTAGAATCAAAGGGCACGGGATACGGAGGCAGGGAATGGTGAGTCACGTCGTCCGTGATGGAGACAGTGAAGCCGTTCCTGGGCTGCTCGGACTCCAGGTTGGCGTACACCGCCATCACATCCATGGGGGTGAAGTCCTTGGAGCCCAGGCCGTAGCGCCCGCCCACGATCAGCACGTCCCGGCCGCTGTCGGCAAAGGCGTTGCGCACGTCCAGGTACAGGGGCTCGCCGTTGGCGCCGGGCTCCTTGGTCCGGTCCAACACTGCGATCCGCTTGGCGCTCAGAGGCACCGCCTCCAGCAACCGCTGGATGGAGAAAGGCCGGTAGAGGTGGACCTCCACCAATCCCAGCTTCTTGCCCCGCGCATTCCAGTAATCCATTGTCTCCCGGATCACGCCGCAGGAGGAACCCATGGCGATGATGACCTCCTCCGCCTCCGGATCGCCATAGTAGTTGAAGAGCTTGTAATCCGTGCCGGCGATGGCGTTGATCTTGTCCATGTACGCTTCCACAATGGCCGGTACCGCGTCATAGAAGCGGTTAACGGACTCCCGAGCCTGGAAGAAAATCTCGGGACCCTCGGCAGAACCCCGGGACTTGGGGTGATCCGAGTTCAGCGCGTTATCCCGGAAAGCCCGTAAGGCATCCCAGTCCACTAACTTTTTCAAATTCTCGTAGTCGATCAGCTCGATCTTCTGATACTCGTGGCTGGTCCGGAACCCATCAAAGAAGTGCAGGAAAGGTATCCGGCTCTTGATGGCGGACAGGTGGGCGATACATCCCAGGTGAAACGCCTGCTGTACCGTGCTGCCGGCCAGCAGACCGAAGCCCGTACCGCGACAGGTCATCACGTCCTGGTGATCCCCGTAAATGGACAGAGCGTTGGAGGCCAGCGCCCTGCCGGATACGTGGAACACGCCAGGCAGCCGCTCGCCGGCGATCTTGAACATGTTGGGCAGCATCAGCATCAAACCCTGACTGGCCGTGTAGGTGGTGGCCAGAGCACCGCCCTGTAAGGCGCCGTGGATGGCGCCAGCAGCGCCGCCCTCGTGCTGCATCTCCCGCACTTCCACAGGCCGCCCAAAAATGTTTTTCTTTCCATTGGCACTCCACTCGTCAACCAATTCCGCCATGGTGGACGACGGTGTGATGGGATAGATTGTGGCAACCTCCGTAAAGGCATATGAGGCATATGCCGCCGCTGTGTTTCCATCCATGGTCTTCTTCAAGATCGTGCTCATGCAGATATTCCTCCATAAATGTGCTATAATATCGAACTATGTATTTTATTACGGCACAATCATCCTAGTATAAAGAGAAGATGCTGTCAAGCGGATCTTAAAAAATCAGCAGAGCAAACAAAAAAGCGCCCAAATTTGGGCGCATTCGCAATAATCATGGCTTCAAAACTGAGACAACCGCTCCGCGCAAGCCGAGAGCTCCTGGCAGCACTGGCGGATTTTTAGGTCCGTCATACGGCTGGTGGGGCCGGAGCAGCTGATGGCCGCCACGGGCTGGCCCAGGCTGTTCAAGACCGGAACCCCCACGCACGTCAGCCCTAGCTCCAGCTCCTCTCGGTCCAGGCCATACCCGCTCTGCTGAACTTCCGCCAGCTCCCGGCGCAAAGCGTCCGGGTCCGTAATGGTGTTATCCGTATAGGACAAGAAGCGGAACCCGTCAATGATCCGGTCCTGTTCCTCCCGGGGCAGCCGCGCCAGGATCGCCTTGCCCCCGGCGGTGCAGTACATAGGCAGACGCTGGCCGATCGTCGTGCAGATCCGCATAGAGTGCGGGCTCTCTTTCTTGACCAGGTACACAATGTCTGAGCCTACCGGACGCATATAGTTGACTGTCTCCTCCAGATGCTCGCACAGCGTCGCCAGCTCCGCAGCGATCAACTGCCGCCCGTCGGTGTCCACACGGCTACCCAGACGAAAGAGCTCCGGACCCAGGCGGTACTGGCTGGTGGCGGGGTCCTGCTCCAGCAAGCCCGTCTCTACCAAGGTGGACACCAGACCGAAAGCCGTGGACTTCGTCAACTGCGTCTTCCGGGCAATCTGGGTAATCCCCAGCTGCCGATCGGTCTCAAAGCACTGCAGGATACGCACAGCGCGCTCTACGGATTGGATCATGACAAACCTTCCTCATTTATGGTATAGAAAATATATACTACATTTCTTAAAAAAAATCTATCCTTCCTACGTAATTTTTCTCTTATATGGCGATGTCTCCGCCATGGTCTCCAGCAGCCGCTCACTTTTAACAGTTCACTCCAACAGTAATTTTTAATCATGTTTATATCGCGATTAAATTGCAGTTTTACCCGTTTCACAAACTTTTTTGCGAATTTATATTGCTTTTGAGAATAGACTTTTGTCACGAAAAAAGATTATGATCTGATCATAGGTGAGGCGCCGTAGCTTCACAAAAATGTTTTTGGAGGAATGCAAAATGATGGAGTACCTGAAAAATATGAGTGTTGGATATGCACTATGTAGGCTTCATCTTCGGTCATAGAAATTCCCCCTCTCTGATAATAGTGCGGGGCGGCAGCACTCCTTGCTGTCGCCCCTTGATTGCCTGCCAGCAAAGACGGGCGGGGCTGTCAACGGCGACGCGTATGTGCCGTTCATCTTGACCGTTGACTGGCTCGGCTGGCTTTGCTATTTTTTTATAAATAAAAAAACTGCTCCATTTTTTCAGGGCTTTCTTTCATCCCTTGTACGATCCACTCATTCACAATACCGCAAAGTCCACCAGACATAAAGGCTATTTGTTATGTGTTCTTGATTTCTCCAGTCTGACTTAGTTTTCCACATCGAATAATATGTTCCATGAGCAAATATGAAAGTCCGGCATGGTAAAGTAGGTCGATTTCTTCTTTGCATGTTCAAAAAATGACAGAACATTTCTGAAATTACATGGGGGTGGCGGTCTGGGCAAGCTATAAATTCATTCCACCATTCAGAAGTTTTCTGTTCAAGAAATTGAGTGATAATTTCTTGAATACTCTGATAGTTTCGATAAAACGAATTGCGGCTGGCACCAGCTTCCCTAACTATATCGGTCACTGTGATTTCATCCACCATAATTGTATTTTGAGCCATCGGGTCTCGTTCACCTTTTCTCCGGGTGAAACCCCATCTCATTTCCCTGCTGGTGTCCTATCCGTTGCTACCAGTTCCCCTACATAAATGAATTTCGGGGTTCCATGGACGTCTGTGTACCTAAAAGCATATCCTCCGTCTTTTTGTCGACTCTCTCCGGTTCTTAAAATACGGGCTCTATTATCGCGCCGTCCTTCCACCACAGTGTGCAGCTTCTTTCCAAGGCAGAACGGGTTTCATTCTGACATGACCCTATTATATCGTGATCGCGGCCTAGCGTAAATCTGCGAGTAGATTACGTCAAGAGAGTCGATGACTTTTTCAAACTGCCGCCGCTGGATTTGAACACGAGTTTTCTTCCCAGGTGCAAGTTGCACAAGCGGAGATTGATGCTATGGAGGTGACATATCTATTCGCAGCTTTCATCTGTTCCACGCGCGCTGCCCGAGAACTGATTGTCCCTGATCCTGTCGGTTCAGATCCGAAAATTGTGAAAGACCGGCCTGCGCCGTTCATAGTGGTAATAGCCCGTGAAGCCGATTTCCTGCAGCAGCGGAACGACTTCAGAAAACGCATTGCCAAGGCGCGTCGGAACATGTGCATCGCTCCCCAGCGAAATCAACCTCCCTCCCATGGCATAATATCTGCGTAAGAGGTCCTCCGAAGGCATCAGGTGGCAAAACATCCCATGCAGTCCGGATGTATTCACCTCTACTGCCTTTTCCCGGCGGATCAGACTGGAAAAAATCGCATCAATCATCTCGGCGTATGGCTTCAGGGAAATCCGCCGGCGGTATTTACCGCAGATATAGCGCAACGGACAGGTAAGGTGGGCCAGAATATCAAAATCCCCCAGAGCCGACAGGTTCAGAACCTGCTCAAAATAGACCGCCAGAAACCGAGCAACTTTCTCCTCTGGAACGGTCTCATCAAAACAGATCCTGGAATAGGAGTCATTCCACTCCTCGAATCGGATACTGTGGACAGACCCCAAAACCACATCGTAATCTGCCAGCGCCAGAATACGGGCTGTGTTCTCCGGATCATCCATGGCCTCGCTAAGCTCCACGCCGCAGAATACCCGCAGCCCGCCGTTTTGCTCCTGGTCTGCCGCCTTCGCCTCTGCTGTGGAGGTTGCGATCTGCAAAAATGTGTCGTCCTTTTCCAGAAACCATAGATCCGCGTGGTCCGTGATGGAAACTCCCCGGAGCCCCCTGGCTCGTGCCGCCCAGCAAATTTCTTTTAGCGTCTGCTCACTGTCATGTGAGCGACAACTGTGCACATGGCTATCATAAAATCCGTCCATATCACAACTGATCGGGCAACGTCCCCATCACCTCATCAGACAGCGGGTCCAGCAGCGCCAGATCCCAGAGCAGCTGCAGCAGGGTGTACCGAGCCCGGACTTCCTTGCAGTACAAAAACGTGCGCTTGAGCATGGCGCGGTCCACACCGATCTCACTGGGGAAGCAAGGTGCCTCCAGAGAACGCAGCAGAGCCATCACCGTCTCCGAGGGCGGCAGCGCCGCCAGCAGCGCCTGAATTCTCCCCCAGTTTATCTCCATTGCATCGATTCGCCGCAAGCGCCCCGCGGGAGCATTCTTCTGAGCCTGCTGCTCCAAAACAAGGATCCCTTCGGCTGCGGGGCCGTAGGCCTCTCGGATTTCCCTCTCCCATGCCGCTGGGTCATAGTTCTGTGTTGCGGCGCGGGCCGCGTCAAAGTCCGGTACCGTTTTTTGAAGCGCCTCTGCCAGCTTCAGGATCAGCACTGTGCCAATGCCCACCTGGATACCATGGGGGACCGGCCGCTGATGATGCTGCTCGAACATCATCTCCCAGTAATGGGACATGTGGTGCTCACACCCAGATGCCGGCCGCGAGTTGCCGTACAAGCTCATTGCCACACCAGTCAGCACCAAACCATTCATAATGTCTCCCAGCACCTGGGGATCCCGTGCTTTTGCCTGGTCGGCATTCCGCAAAACCCCCTGAACACAGCTCTCCACCAGCTCCAGAATGGGTTCACACAGGTGTTCGCCGGTAATCAGCTGCGCCAGCTTCCAGTCACACAGGCAGGTGAACTTGCCCAACAGATCTCCCAGGCCAGCGGCAATCATACGGTAGGGGGCATTTTTCAAAATCTCGGTGTCGCCAAAAATCGCCAGCGGCGTTTGGGCCTCAAAGGTAGTCTTCAAATCGTTGACATTCAACGCCGCAATACTGGAGGCAAACCCGTCCATGGGGGCAGCAGTCGCTACAGTGAAAAAGGGGCGTCCCATCCGGAAGCTGAAATATCGGGTCATATCATTGATAGCGCCGGTCCCCACTGCTACCATCAGATCGCAGTCTTTCGGCAGGTGGATCAACAGCTCCCCCAGCGTGGCCTCGTCAAAGCCCACGTGGGTCAGCTGATGGATATCTGCCTGGATTCCCGACTCCCGCAAAAGCTCCATGCACTGCCTGCCTGCGATTCCATATGTAATCTTGTCGCAAAGCAAATACGGGTGCTGAAAGCCCATTTCCCGGATCACCCGTGGCATTACCTGCAGAGCATCCTTGCTGATCTGGACTGTTCTCAGCGGCGCATAATGCTTCCGGCCGCAGCGGCATGTGAAAGTTCGATCCAGATAGTCGTTCAGAGCATGCGGCGTTTCATACATGTCTAACATAGATTCACCTCGCGTCCATATTCTTAGGGAAGCCTGTTCCGGCCGTCTCCTCCGCCGAAAATCCTGGGATTCCCGACGAGGATGGACGAGAAGCGGGCAGATACCACACAGGTATCCGCCCACTTCCCATTCACGGGGACAACCTATCACACAGGCCGCCGATTATTCTGCTAACAACTCGTTGATCGTGTCCTCAGTCGTTTGAATGGCTGTGGCGACATCGTCAAAATTACTCATGATAGAATCCCGCATATTTACCAAATATTGGTCCACCTGCAGGCCATTCTTACCGGGCCAGGATGTCCACTGCGCAGCATAGTCCCGCTCCGCCACAGCGGCAGCCATCAGATGATTGGCGTCCAGGATCGCCTGGACGGCGGGGTCCTCCTCCGCATTCTTGGTGGGCGGCAGATATCCGGTGGCCTCGCACCAAGTTCCGATGTTCTCCGGCTGCAGCAGGAATTTGATGAACTCCCAGGAAGCCTTGATCTGCGCCTCGTCCTCACCGATGATGGAGAGTACGTTGCCGCCGATACACACGTTCAGGTCATGTCCCTCAAAGGTGGGCTGCATGCAGGACTGTACGTCAAAGCTGCAGTTTTCCTTGAAATAGGCGGCGCGGCCGCTGGTTGTAAGCATCATGCCCAGCTGTCCCCCGGCAAAGGCCGCCACGGCCTCGTCCAACGTCAGCTGTACATGCAGGCCCTCCTTGGTATAGTCTTGCAGCATCGTCCAGGCAGCAACCGTGTCATCGCTGTAGAGATCAGCGGAATAGACGCCGTCGTTATTCTGAATGATAGACTCCTTGCCGGCGGAGAGGAACATGGGAATAATGGACCAGGTGTCCGAGGGGTTTTGGATGGCAAAGCCGTAATTGCCGGTCGTATCTCGAATCGCCTTAGCCCAGACGCCAACCTCTTCCCAGGTAGTGGGCGGGTTCTCCGGGTCTAAGCCCGCCTCGCGGCACATATCCGCATTGTAGAACAGCAGCGGCGTGCTCATGCCATAAGCAAGACCCGCCAGATCACCGTTCAGGGCATAGCCCAGGTTCAGCACGGCCTCGCCGTAGGTCTCGTCCAGGAAGCCGGAATCCTCCGGGAAGTAGGTGCTGATGACTTCGTTGATATCCTGCATCTGGGGGAAGTTGTCTGCAAAGTAGTTGATATAAGCATATCCCACCTGGACAACGCCCACGTCCTGACCGGCCGCCAGATAGGATTGTACCTCCGTGGCAATCTCCGGATAGTTGGCGGAGACGAAGTTGAACTCCACCGTGATGTTTTTTCCATTGGTCTCATTGAACTCCTGGACCATGGCCTGAACCTGCTCACTGCCCATGGACTCACTGTTGATGTTGATGTACTGGATGGTGGTGGCGGGCCACTCCTCCCCGCCCTCTCCGGTGTCTGCGGTGTCGTCCGCCTGATTGCCGCCGCAGCCGGACAGCAGACCTGCGGTCATCACGCAAGACAGAAACAGCGCGAACAGTCTTTTCTTCATGTTGCCATTCTCCTTTTCACTCAAATTTTCCCTGCATATTTGCTTCGACATGTTCCCGGATGCGGTCCACGTTCGCTAAAATCCGCTCCATGGGCCCCGCGTTATATTCACACACCAGCACCGCCTCCGGCGTGTATCTGGTGTATCCGGCAAAGAAAGTATCCCAGGGGAAAGTCCCCTCCCAGGCGTGGAGATGGCTGTCCCAATCTCCCGAATTATCATTGATATGATATGCGAGAATCCGGTCCCCCAGCCGCTGGAACATCTGCTCCAGATCCCATGCCTGCAAGTTGGCATGCCCAGTATCAATCAGAAAGTGTAGCTCATCATAAGGAGCAAACAGCTCCATAAATCCGTCCTGATCCAGCATGCCATGCTTTTGCGGCATATTCTCCACCAGCAGCTCCACGCCGTATTCCCGACTTTCCTGGTTCAGCTGCAGCACCCGCTCCAGGCTGCACCGCTTGGCCACCTCCAGCTGTTCCAGCGTGTCATTCTCCGGTCGCTTTCCATCGTAGGGATGGCAGACACAGTGCCTGCCGCCGTAACGGGCGCACAGTGCGAACGCCTCGTGATAGGCCCGGCGAATCTCCTCAAAGTTCGCGTTTGGATCAGAAAGGTTCAAGTTCTGAAACGGTGCATGAACACTGAATGTACCGTTTCTGCCTTCCAGCAGCCGGGGCAGCCAGTGTTCCCAATAGTATGCACTTCCGCATTCACAGAAAATTTCAATTCCAATGTCACTGGGAATTGCCCTCATTTTTCCAATTTCCAGCCCCTGGCAGGGGAGGTTGCTAATCGAAAGCTTCAACGCAATCACCTCTTCCAAATCGTCCCGCTTGTCATCCCAAAATCGGCACCGCATCCTCTTTTCGGAGCTCATCCGGATAGCCGATATTCTCTGTACTGTCGCAGTCAAACAGGTGAGCCTTGGCCCAATCGATTTTCAGATATATCTCCGGCGCAATCGTCGTGGAGACATCCGCCGTGGCCATGCACATCACCCCATTTAGAGTGAACGCAATGCAGAGCTTATTGCCGTGATTTTCTACATAGTCAATCCGTATGGAGCAGTCGCCCTCTCCCGCCTGAAGTCCAATATTCTCCGGGCGGATGCCCAGCATCACCTTCTGCCGGTTCCCGATCTGTCTTCTCCATCCGTCCGGAATCGTTACCCGCTGGCCATCAATCACCAGGGCATCCCCCTCTACCGGAGCCTCCAAAACATTCATGCTAGGGGAACCGATAAACTTTGCGACAAATATATTGGCAGGCCGGTTATAGATGTTCGTCGGGGTATCATATTGCTGGATGATGCTTTTGTCCACCACGACGATCTTCTGGCCAATGGTCATTGCCTCAATCTGGTCGTGAGTCACATAAACAAATGTAGGATGGTATACCTCGTGCACTTTTACCAGCTCACCCCGGGCCAACGTCCGCAGCTGCGCGTCCAGATTGGACAGCGGCTCGTCCAACAGAAAATACGGTGCTTTCTTCACCAGCGCCCGGCACAGCGCCACTCGCTGCCGTTGCCCGCCCGAGAGTTCCCGGGGATAGCGAGTGCGCAGATGGCTCAATCCCAGAATTTCCAGCGCCCAGTCCAGCCGCGCCCGCTGTTCCTCTTTGGCCACTTTGGCTACCTGCAAGCCGAAAAGGATGTTCCTCTCCACCGTCATGTGCGGATACAGGGCGTAGTTCTGAAAGACCATGGCAATATTGCGGTCCCCCGGGTCCACGTCATTGATTCTCTGTCCACCCATGTACAGATCTCCAGAGGTAATCTTTTCCAGGCCTGCAATCATCCGCAAAATCGTAGTTTTCCCGCAGCCGGAGGGCCCCAGCAGAATCAGCCGCTGCCCCTCCAAAATCTCCAGATTCAGATTTTTTATGACCTCAACATGTCCATAGCTCTTGCAGACATTTTGAAACACAATATTATTCATGTACTTCTTTCCCCTTACTCCTTGATGCCGGAACTCATAAAGGTGCCAATGATGTGGCGCTGGAAAATCAGATACAGCACCAGCGGAATAACCGTCGCGATGGCGGCAAGCGCCATGGAAGATCCCCAAGCGTTTCCGCTTTCCCCGCTGGTAAACTGCTGCAACGCCAGCGTGATGGTGGAGAGATTGTTGCTCTTCAAGATCAGCAACGGCCAGAAATACTCGTTCCAGGAATTGATAAAAAACGTGATCGCCATGGCACTGATGGCCGGCT
>CAJFNE010000005.1 GCA_904393855.1 uncultured Oscillibacter sp.
AACCACTACAACAACTCCGGCTTCTGGGTCATGAGCCAGTTCTTCCACCTGAACACCAAGCAGGCCGTCAAGTATGTGACGCTGCCCTGCGCCGTGTCCTCCGTGGTCTGCCTGATCGTGGTTGTGATCCTGAACACCGTGGGTGTCTGGGGCTAATGCCCTCATGATACTGTACATGCTTTCCTGACCGGGGGCGCTCCCTTTTTCGGGGGGCGCCCTCCGGTTATTTTATGAAGTTTACGAGGAGGCTTTCAAGATGGACATTCGTTTCGACAACAAGGTGGCCCTGATCACCGGCGGCACGTCCGGCATTGGCCTGGCTTTCGCGGAGCTGGCAGGCTCTCTGGGGGCAAAAGTGGCGGTGTGCGGCACCAATCCGAACAAGCTGAGCAAGGCGCTGGAGGAGCTGCGGGGCAAGGGGATCACCGCCTATGGCGAGACCTGTGACGTCTCCGACAGCGCGGCGCTCCAGGCTTTCGCGGACCGCACCCAGGCGGAGCTGGGGCCCATCGACATCTGGGTGAGTAACGCCGGCGTCTATCCCCAGCACAGCATCATCGACACCACGGAGGAGGTCTGGGACAGGACGGTGGACACCAATCTGAAGTCCGTCTACCTGGGGGCCCGCATCGGCTACCAGGCCATGAAAGAGCGGGGCGGCGTCATGCTGCTGGCGTCCTCCTTTGCGGCGCTGTTTCCCTCTGTGGGCAGCGGCGTGTACGCAGCCACGAAATCCGCCATCAGCTCCATGGTGAGGACCCTGGCGGCGGAGCTGGCGCCCTACGGCATCCGGGTCAACGGCTATATCCCCGGTGTGATCGACACGGAGATGAACCAGGCCCTCATCGCGGAGCGGGGCGAGCAGCTGCTGGCGCCCATTGCCCTGCGCACGTTCGGACATGCCGAGGATGTGGCCTGGGCCATGGCGTTCCTGGCCTCTGATTATGCCCGCTATATCACCGGCACCTGCCTGGAGATCAGCGGCGGCAAGATGGGTGTCCAGAATCCCAGCAAGGCCTGGCAGGACAAGGAGACTCGGGGCTAAGAAAGGAGAGGCGCGCTGTGAACGTCAAGAACAAGGTGATCGCCATTACGGGCGGCGCCGGCGGCATTGGAACAGCTCAGACCAAGCTGCTGGCGGAGAACGGTGCAGAGGTCTGGGTGCTGGACCTGGCGGCGGACCGGGCGGAGGCGCTGGCCCGGGAGATGTCCGCCGCGGGTCACAAGGTCCACGGCGTGGCGATGGATGCCGTCAGCGAGGCGGCGTGGAAAGAGACCGTCGACCGGATCGTGGCGGAGAGCGGCAGGCTGGACGTGGTGGTGAACAACGCCGGCATCAACATCCGTAAACCCATCGAGGAGATGGTGAAGGAGGAGTGGATGCAGATGATGGAGGCGAACACCGCCAGCGTCTTTCTGGCCACCAAATACGCAATTCCCGTCATGCGCCGGCAGGGGGGAGGCTGCATCATCAACACCTCCTCCATCTGCGGTCTGGTGGGCCATATGAACACGCCGGAGGCCTACACGGCCACCAAGGGCGCGGTGACGCTGCTGACCAAGTCCGTGGCGGCCCGGTACGGCAAGGACAACATCCGCTGCAATTCCATCCATCCCGCCACGGTGGACACGCCCTTTGTGGCGTCTTTGATGGCGGACCCGGTGAAGCGGCAGGCCCGGATCGACGAGATCCCACTGGGCCGCCTGACCACGGTGGAGGATGTGGCCAACGCGGTGTTGTACCTGGCCAGCGAGGAGGCGTCTTTCCTCAACGGCGTCAATCTGCCTATTGACGGCGGCATGACCTGCTATTGACACAGAAAAGCAGCGGAGGGGATATCCCTCCGCTGCTTTCTCTATGCTCTGTGCAGTTCTTCGCAGACGTGCTGAACGGAAGCCTCAGATATTGGACATGTTGGACATGGAGGCGTAAATGGAGTCAGCGGCCATTTTCAGATCCTGCAGGAGATTACCTTTCAGCGCCAGCTGAATCCGGGGCGTCATGCCGGAGATGCTGATGGCGCAGACGACCTTGCCGGGGGCGGAAAAGACGGGAATCGCCACACAGCTCAAGCCCAGGGAGTCCTCCTCGTTGTCCGTGGCGTATCCCTGCTCCCGCACCTTCCGGATCTCCTCCCGCAGCTGCTCGGAGTTGGTGATGGTGTTGAAGGTCTTGGTGACGAGGGGGCCGGAGAGAATCCGCTCCTGCTCCTCCGCGGGCAGATAGGCCAGGATACACTTCCCCACGCCGGAGCAGTGCATGTAGTTCTGGGTGCCGATGTGGGTGTTGATGGTGATGGAGCCGGTGGATTCCACCTTGTCCACGTAGACAACGGCGTCGTTGCGCTTCACCGCGCAGTGGGCGGTCTCGCCGTATTTGCGGCTGACCTGCTCCAGATAGGGATGGACGATGCGGATGATGCGGTTTTGCACCTTGATGATGTTGGAGAAATTCAGGAGCTTCAGCCCCAGGTAGTATTTCTGGTTCTTCTCGTTTTGCTGCAGATATCCCAGATCGGTCAGCGTGTTGATCAGGCCAAACGCCGTGCTTTTATTCAGGCCCAGGGCCTCGGAAATCTCCTTGACGCTGCGCTCCCCGTCGTCGCTCTGCTGAAAAGACTCCAGGATGGCAAAGGCGCGCTCGACGGATTGGATGTTCTTGGTAGTGGCCATCTGTATGTTCTCCCCCCAACGAAATATGTCCCGCATTGCAGAACGGTACTTTTTCGTTATTATAGAATAAGCTGCTGATTTTGTCAATGCGTATAAAATGTAGCTTTCATATTCTACAAAAAAGAACAATTGACCGTATTGACAAACAAAAGACATGAATTTATAATAAAGTCAAGAATGAGGAACGGTAATATAGAATGTTTGAGAGAGTTTGCCGCTTCCTTTCAAGTTTCAAAAACTTCAAAAAAGCGATCTCATATGAGGAGGAAAAGTTAGGATGGAGTATCGGAGCAAAAAGATTCTGGGCGAGGAAGACAGCGCCTTTGCGCGCTCCCTGTTCAAGGCCATGGGTTACACGGACAGCAAGCTGAAAGAGGGCAAGCCCCTGATCGGCATTGCCAATACCTGGAATACCCTGGTTCCCGGCCACTACAACCTGGACAAGGTGGCGGAGTACGTCAAGAACGGCATTTATGCCGGCGGCGGCACGCCGGTGGAGTTCGGCACCATCGCCGCCTGCGACGGCGTGGCGCAGGGCCACGAGGGCATGCACTACATCCTGCCCTCCCGTGAGATCATCTGCAACTCCGTGGAGATCATGGCGCAGGCTCACCGTCTGGACGGCCTGGTTCTGCTGGCCTCCTGCGATAAGATCGTGCCCGCCATGCTGATGGCCGCCGCCCGTCTGGATATCCCCTGCATCATCTGCGTGGGTGGCCCCATGCTGGGCGGCATCGTGTTCGACGGCCGGAAGTCCGACCTGACCTCCATCTCCGAGGCTCTGGGCATGCTGAAGGCCGGCAAGATCACCGAGCCCGAGTACAACGCCCTGGAGAACACCGCCTGCCCCGGCTGCGGCTCCTGCGCGTTCCTGGGTACCGCCAACACCATGTGCTGCGTGTCTGAGGCTCTGGGCATGTCCCTGCCCGGCAGCGCGCTGATCCCCGCTCCCTATGCTGCCCGGCTGCGCACCTCTTTCGAGTCCGGCCGCGCCATTGTGGAGTTGTGCAAGAAGGGCATCACCGCCCGCAAGATCCTGACCAAAGAGGCCATCCGCAACGCCATCAAGGTCACCATGGCCATCTGCGGCTCCACCAACGCGGTGCTGCACCTGCCCGCCATCGCCAATGAGGCGGAGCTGGACATCAACGTTCTGGAGGAGTTCGAGGAGCTCAGCAAGGTCACGCCCCAGATCGCCAAGGTCAATCCCGCCGCCGCTCCCGACCAGGAGGACTTCTATCGCGCCGGCGGCATCCCCCGCGTGATGCAGCACTTGGGCGGCCTGCTGGATACCTCTGTCATGACGGTCACCGGCAAGACCCTGCAGGAAAACCTGGACGCCTATGTCTTCGAGTATCCCGAGAATCCCAACGTCATCAAGACGGTGGAGGAGCCTTTCTCCAAGACCGGCGGTGTGGCCGTGCTGCATGGCAACCTGTGCCCCAACACCGGCGTCTCCAAGCCCGGCGCCATCGACCCCTCCATGCACCACTTCGTGGGCAAGGCCAAGTGCTACAACAGCGAGGAGGAGGCTGAGGAGGCCATCCTGGGCGGCAAGATCCAGGCTGGTGACGTGGTGGTCATCCGCTACGAGGGACCCAAGGGCGGCCCCGGCATGCGGGAGATGTTCAAGGCCATGAAGTACATTTACGGCGTGGGCCTTGCCAAGAGCGTCGCGCTGATCACCGACGGCCGGTTCTCCGGCACCAACAACGGCTGCTTCGTCGGCCACATCTCTCCCGAGGCGGCTGAGGGCGGTCCTCTGGCCATCGTGGAGGACGGCGACGAGATCCTGATCGATGTGGATGAGGGGATCCTGGAGCTGCACGTTTCCGACGAGGAGATCGCCGAGCGCTACAAGAACCTGAAGATGCCCGAGAAGCACATCCCCAACGGGTACCTGCGGCTGTACGCCAAGGTGGCTGCCTCCGCGGACCAGGGCGCTGTTATCAAGATGTAAACCATGAGGCTTTTCCCGGCGCAGGAGTGTTCCGCGCCGGGAAAAGCGCATGGACTGTATGAGGAGGATACCCATGTCTGAGAATAAAGTTATGAAAACGATGGACGGCAACGAGGCGTGCGCCCACGTTGCCTACCACTTTACCGATGTGGCCGGAATTTTCCCCATCACGCCCTCTTCCCCCATGAGCGAGAAGGTGGACGAGTGGGCGGCGGCCGGTCGGAAGAATATGTTCGGCCAGCCGGTGACCCTGGTGGAGATGCAGTCTGAGGGCGGCGCCGCCGGTGCCCTGCACGGCGCGGCGGAGGCCGGTGCCATGGCCACGACCTTTACGTCTTCCCAGGGCCTGCTGCTGATGATCCCCAACATGTACATCATGGCCGGCCACCGGATGCCCGCCGTGTTCCACGTGGCGGCCCGGTCTGTTGCCCAGCAGGCCAACAACATCTTCGGCGACCACCAGGACGTGATGACCTGCCGCACCACCGGCGTCACCATGATGTGCACCGCCAGCGTGCAGGAGGTCATGGACCTGGCGGCGGTGGCCCACCTGACCACCGTGAAGAGCCGGGTGCCTTTCATCCACTTCTTTGACGGCTTCCGGACCTCCCACGAGATCCAGAAGATCGAGGTCATTGATTTGGACCAGGTGGCGAAACTCATGGATCAGGATGCCCTGGACGAGTTCCACCGCATCGCCATGAACCCGGAGCACCCCCTGCACCGCACCACCGTCCAGGGCCCGGACGTCTACTTCCAGGGCCAGGAGGCCAATAACGCCACCTACAATGCCATCCCCGGCATTGTGGAGGGCTACATGCAGGGGATCAATAAGATCACCGGCCGGGACTACCACATCTTCAACTATTACGGCGCTCCCGACGCGGACCGGGTCATCGTGGCCATGGGCTCCATCTGCGACGCCGCCCAGGAGGTGGTGGATTACCTGAACGCCCGTGGCGAGAAGGTGGGCTTGCTGCAGATCCACCTGTTCCGTCCCTTTGACATTCAGTACTTCCTGAATGTTCTGCCCAAGACCGTGAAGAAGCTCACCGCCCTGGACCGGTCCAGAGAGCCCGGCGCCATCGCCGGCGCTGTGTATCTGGACACTTGCGCCGCCCTGGCCAACCGGGAGAACGCCCCCGAGGTCTTCGGTGGCCGGTACGGCCTGGCGGGCCGGGATGTGACCCCCGCCCAGATCAAGGCCGTGTTTGACAACATGAAGGACGAGAACGGCAAGCACATGTTCACCATCGGCGTCAACGACGATGTGACCCATCTGAGCCTGGAGGTCCACGAGCCCCTGGTGACGGAGTCCGCGGACACGGTCAGCTGCAAGTTCTGGGGCCTGGGCTCCGACGGCACCGTGGGCGCCAACAAGAACTCCGCCAAGATCATCGGCGACCACGCCGGGATGTACACCCAGGCCTATTTCGAGTACGACTCCAAGAAGTCCTACGGCATTACGAAGAGCCACCTGCGCTTCTCCAAGAGCCCCATCCGCTCCACCTACCTCATCAAGGCGGCGGACTTCCTGGCCTGCCACGCCCAGTCCTACATCACCAAGTACGACATGATCCACGAGATCAAGGACGGCGGCACGTTCCTGCTGAACACCTCCTGGACCGGGGAGGAGCTGGAGAAGAACCTGCCCGGCGACGTGAAGAAGTACATCGCCGACCACAACGTCCAGTTCTACATCGTGGACGCCAACCGCATCGCCCGGGAGCTGGGCCTTGGGAACCACGCGAACCTGATTCTGCAGGCCGCGTTCTTCAAGCTCTCCAACGTCATGCCGGTGGACGACGCCGTCCGCTACATGAAGGAGGCCGCCCAGAAGACCTACGCCAAGAAGGGCGAGAAGGTGGTCAACATGAACCTGGCCGCCGTGGACGCGGGCATCAACAGCCCGGTGAAGGTGGAGGTCCCCGCCTCCTGGTCCCAGGCTGTGGAGACGCGCACGGTGGACGAGAACCTGCCCGACGTGGTGAAGAACATCGTGATCCCCTGCAACCGGCAGCGGGGCGACGATCTGCCGGTGTCCGCTCTGGTGCCCTATCAGGACGGCACCTATCCCATGGGTACCTCCAAGTACGACAAGCGCGGCATCGCCGCGGCGATCCCCCAGTGGGACCCCAACAAGTGCCTGCAGTGCAACCAGTGCACTTTTGTCTGCCCCCACGCGGCCATTCGGGCGTACCTGGTGAACGACGAGGAGGCCCAGAACGCCCCCGCCGGCTTCACCATGGTGGACGCCAAGGGCGCAGCCGGGCTGAAGTACCGGCTGCAGGTCAGTTCTCTGGACTGCACCGGCTGCGGCAGCTGCGCGGAGTCCTGCCTGGCCAAGGACAAGGCCCTGACCATGGTGCCGGTGGACGACACCATGTACGACGAGACCAACTGGAACTACGCCCTGTCTCTCAGCGACAAGCCGGGCGTGTTTGACCGGAAGACCCTGAAGGGCAGTCAGTTCTGGCAGCCGCTGGTGGAGTTCTCCGGCGCCTGCGCCGGCTGCGGCGAGACGCCCTACGCCAAGCTGATCACCCAGCTCTACGGCGAAAAGACCTACTGGGTCAACGGCGTGGGCTGCTCCACGGCCTGGGCCGGCGCGTTCCCCTCCCTGGCCTATGCCACCAACAAGGAGGGCCGCGGCCCGTCCTTCTACGCCACCCTCTTCGAGGACCAGGCGGAGAACGGCATGGGCATGGTGCTGGCGGTGAAGCAGCGCCGGAACTATGTGAAGCTCCAGGCGGAGGCCCTGCTGGCCCAGACGGACTCCGACGAGTTGAAGACCGCTATCAACGCCTGGCTTGCCTCCTTTGACGATCTGGACACCAACGACGCCGACGCCCGGGCCCTGGTGGCCGTGCTGGAGAAGATGGAGTTCACCGGCGAGGCCAAGACCACGGCGGAGAACATCCTGCGCAACAAGGACCAGCTGGCCAAGAAGGTGGTCTGGCTGTACGGCGGCGACGGCTGGGCCTACGACATCGGCTACGGCGGCCTGGACCATGTGATGGCCTCCAACGAGGACATCAACGTCTTTGTGGTGGACACCGAGGTGTACTCCAACACCGGCGGCCAATCCTCCAAGGCGACGCCCGTGGGCGCCTCCGCCAAGTTTGCCGACGGCGGCAAGAAGACCGCCAAAAAGGATCTGGGCCGTCTCATGATGACCTATCCCAACGTGTACGTGGCCTCCGTGGCTATGGGCGCCAACCCGGGTCAGCTGATGAAGGCGGTCACCGAGGCCGTGGACCACAAGGGACCCTCCATCATCATCGCCTACGCGCCCTGCATCAACCACGGCATCAAGGCCGGCATGAACGCTGCGCAGGCGGAGATGAAGAAGGCCGTGGAGTGCGGCCTGTGGCCTCTGTATCGCTACAACCCCGACAAGAAGGAAAAGCCTTTCTCCCTGGACTACAAGAAGCCCTCCCGCCCGGTGATCGAGTTCCTGGACGGCGAGGTCCGCTACGCGGGCCTGCGGGTGAAGTATCCGGAGCACGCTGAGAAGCTGTTCGCTGAGGCGCAGCGCGAGGCGGACGAGCGGTATCAGACCTATGTCCGTCTGGAGAAGAGCTATAACGAAGTAGACGGATAACACCTGACAGCCGATACTCTTACCATAACACTCTCTCTCAGTTTCGGCCCGCACCTGAAGTATGTGCCCATGCTTTCGAGTGCGGGCTGAAACCATCCTGTTTGACATCACGCGGAGGTATTTATGAAGGCAAACATCATCACGCCCGTGGTGACGGCGCTGGACCACAGCGGCAAGCCGGACTACGAGGCCAACAAAAAGATCATTGACTTTCTTATCCAGAACCAAGTGGACGGTATCCTGGTGCTGGGCTCCACCGGCGAGTTCACCGAGTTCTCCGCCCAGGAGAAGCGGAATTTTCTGGAGTTTTACGCGGACTATGTCCAGGGGCGCACTGAGCTCTACGCCGGCACCGGCAGCACGAATTTCCAGGAGACGCTGGAGCTGTCCAACGCCGCGCTCGACATGGGGTACCGCGCGGCGCTGGTGATTCCGCCGTATTATTTCGGCATGCGGCAGGAGCAGCTGTTCGCCTACTATGATGCGCTGGCAAAGGGACTGAAAGGGGACTTGTACATCTACAACTACCCCGAGCGCAGCGGGCTCAGCGTCTCCGGGGACTCCCTCCGCCGCCTTATCCGGGAAAATCCGAATGTCGCGGGTATGAAGGACACCTCCGTGGACCCGGCCCACACCAATCAGATCTGCCGGGCCGCGGAGGGGACCCGGTTCCAGACATACTCCGGGTACGACGATCAGTTTCTGTACAATCTGGCTGCCGGCGGCGCCGGCGTCATCGGAGCGCTGTCCAACGTGGTGCCGGATATCTGGAGCGACCTGGTCCGCGCGGCCCGGGCGGAGGATTTCCAGCGGACCATGGCGCTGATGGGACTGATCGACAAGCTGGTGCAGATCTACGGGCTGGGAGCCAGCACGGCGTCCCTGGTGAAGATGCTGCTGAACTGCCGTGGAGTGGAGATCTCTCCCAAGTCGATTTTCCCATTTGAGGAGGGGGAGAGCGCCGCGTATCAGACGGCGAAGAAGCTGCTGGACGAGGTGCTGGCGGAATACGAGCAGATGAAAGCGGGCTGGAAGGAGACGTGCTGAAGAGCGCGGCCGCCAAGGAGTATCCACGCTGAGCGCTTGCCACCCTGAATAGGGGGTGCGGACGCCGCCCGCGCGGAGCGCTGCGCAGGAGATTGCGCCGGCTTTCCGCGGATGGAATCCCGCCGGAACAGGGGCTGAAAGACCTGTTTCGGCGGGATTTCTGCTGGGATGGCGCCCCAATCCATCGTGGGATTCTGGGATGGCCGGGGTCTGCTCTGACTGGGGGCAGCTCTGCCGGCGGGGATCATCAAATGTCCGGATTTCACGCTCTCATTCTGGCTGCTTTTGGGCAAAGAGACGAAAACGGGGAAGAGGTATGACTTTTTTCTTGCCCTTTTCGCGGACGCCTTGTATAATGATGCCAATTTCACCCGCGCCTGCGGCGCGGAATCTGGGAGAGGGAGGAAGTTCCGATGCTGACTGCGCTGCTGAACAATCTGCTGCTGCACACCGTTCTGGTACTGGTCGTTCTGGTAGTACTGGGAGAGAACGGTGTGTTTGGTCATGCCCGGAGTCCAATCCTCAGCTTCCTGTTCCGCGAAGCGGCGGCATAGTGGGAATTTGCTGACGGTTTGAACGCCTGTGACCCGACACCCGGGTTACAGGCGTTTTTCTATGCTCACGACAGCGGCCCGCGGGGGCAATCAGAATTCAGAGGAGGATGACAGCAATGGAAATGACAGGCGCGCGGATTTTGGTGGAGGGCCTCCTGCGGGAACAGGTGGAGCAGGTGTTCGGCTATGCCGGCGCCACCATCTGCCCCCTGGCGGATGTGCTGCGGGAGACGCCGCAGCTGGGCTACACCCTGGTGCGCAATGAGCAGAACGCCGGCCACATGGCCTCCGGCTATGCCCGGGTGACGGGGAAGACGGGCGTGTGCATCGTCACCTCCGGTCCCGGCGCCACCAATCTGCTCACGGGCATCGCCACCGCCTATATGGACTCCATTCCCCTGGTGGCCGTCACGGGCCAGGTTCCCTCGAACCTGCTGGGGCGGGACATCTTCCAGGAGGTGGACATCACCGGCGCGGCCACAGCGTTCACCAAACACAGCTATCTGGTCAAGGACGCGGCGGAGCTGCCCCGGGTGGTGCGGGAGGCCTTCCACATCGCCTCCACCGGGCGGCCCGGCCCGGTGCTGATCGACATCCCCATCGACATCCAGCAGCAGATCGTGCGGGACCCGGTGTTCCCGGAGGAGGTCCGCATCCGGGGCTACAACCCCAGCGTCCGGGGCAACGACAAGCAGATCGACCACGTGGCGGAGGCCATCCGAAAGGCGGAGCGGCCGGTGATCTGCGCTGGCGGCGGGGTGTTCCTCTCCCGCGCCATGCCGGACCTGGAGACCTTCGCTGCCCGGACCCGGATTCCAGTGGTGACCACCATGATGGGCCTCTCCCTGCTGCCCACCGACCACCCCCTGAACATGGGGATGATCGGCACCCACGGCAATGTCTGCGCCAACAAGGCCCTGGCGAAATCCGACCTGCTGATCATGATCGGCACCCGGGCGGCGGACCGGGCCATCTTCTCCCCGGAGGAGATCCAGCGCCGGATGCCCTCCATCCACATCGACGTGGACCCGGCGGAGATCGGGAAGAACATCCAGACAGAGATCCCCCTGGTGGGGGACGTGGGGACCATCCTCCGGCAGATCCTGAGCCGGGATTTGGACACCCGCTGCGCTCCCTGGCTGGCGGCGCTCCAGGAGAGGCGCCGGCAGGAGCTGGAGCGGAACTACCCCGTCCGGGCGGGCAGCGTGTCCCCCGGGCGGCTCATGCGCCTGCTGGGGGAGAGGCTGGACCCGGACGCCGCCATCTGCGTGGACGTGGGCCAGAACCAGATCTGGGCCTGCAAGCACCTGTGGCTCCAGGGCGGTCGGTTCCTCACCAGCGGGGGCCTGGGCACCATGGGCTATGCCCTGCCGGCGGGGGTGGGGGTCAAGGTGGCCCAGCCCCGGCGGCAGACCCTGGTCATCTGCGGGGACGGGTCCTTCCAGATGTCCATGAACGAGCTGGCGGCGGTGCGGGCCGCCGGGATGGACCTGAAGATTCTTGTGATCCAAAACGGCGTGCTGGGCCTGGTGCATCAGATTCAGGAGACGCCGCCCTACCACGGTCCCTACGGCGTGGACCTGGCCGGCAGCCCGGATTTTGAGGCCATCGCGGCGGCCTATGGGATTCCCAGCATCACCGTGGAGGAAGAGGACCAGGTGGAGCCGGCGCTGAGCCGTTTCCTGAGCGCCCGGGGCAGCTGCCTGCTGATCGCCCGGGTGGACCCGGCGGCCACCACCGGCGACTGAGAGGAGGAGTCAAGATGAAACAGACCATTTCCGTGCTGGTGGAGAACCGCGCCGGCGTGCTGGGCCGGATCACCAGCCTGTTCTCCCGGCGGGCGTTCAACATCGACTCCCTGGCGGTGGGGGTGACGGATGACCCTGCCATTTCCCGGATCACCATCATCGTGGACAGCGGCAACAGCGTGGTGGAGCAGGTGGAGAAGCAGCTGAACAAGCTGGTGGAGGTCATCAAGGTCCGCACTCTGGAGGAGTCCAGCATGATCGGCCGGGAGCTGATGCTCATCAAGGTCAGCGCCAACAACCGAACCCGGGAACCTATCATGACCATCTGCCAGATCTGCGGGGCGCGGGTGACGGACCTCTCGCCCACCTCCATGACCATGGAGCTGACGGACACCCCGGACCGGGTCAACGCCTTTGAGGAGATGATGCGTTCCTTCCACATCCTGGAGGTGGCCCGCACCGGCATGATCGCCCTGCAGAAGGGCGGCGGAAAAATCTGAGCCTTGCCCGCAAGTGCCGGTTTCCCTCCGGGTCAGAATGTGGTATCATGGACGGGACGGAACGAACAGGGAGGCAGACCGTATGAACGAGAAGACCGCCGCGCCCCAGGCCATCCAGGTCCGCGGGGCGCGGGTACACAACCTGAAGCATATCGACGTGGAGGTGCCGCTGAACCGGATCGTGGGGATTGCCGGCGTGTCCGGGTCCGGGAAGTCCTCCCTGGCCCTGGGGGTGCTGTACGCCGAGGGGTCCCGGCGGTATCTGGAGTCCCTCTCCACCTACACCCGCCGCCGGATGACCCAGGCGGCCCAGGCGGACGTGGACGAGGTGCTCTATGTCCCGGCGGCTCTGGCCCTCCACCAGCGGCCCGGCGTGCCGGGCATCCGCAGTACTTTCGGCACCGGGACGGAGCTGCTGAACAGCCTGCGGCTCATGTACTCCCGGCTTGCCAGCCACCGCTGCCCCAACGGCCACTCCGTGCCGCCCACCCTGGCGGTGGCGGCGGGGCAGGAGCTGACGTGCCCGGAGTGCGGCACCCGGTTCTTCGCACCGAGTGCGGAGGAGCTGGCCTTCAACAGCCAGGGGGCCTGCCGCACCTGCGGCGGCACCGGCGTGGTGCGGGCGGTGGACCGCTCCACCCTGGTGCCGGACGACTCCCTCACCATCGACCAGGGGGCGGTGGCCCCCTGGAACAGCCTCATGTGGTCGCTGATGACCGACGTGTGCCGGGCCATGGGAGTGCGGACCGACGTGCCCTTCCGGGACCTGACGCCGGAGGAGCGGGAGATCGTCTACGACGGCCCGGCGGTGAAGAAGCACATCCTCTACCACGCCAAGAACTCCAACGACGTGGCGGAGCTGGACTTCACCTACTATAGCGCCGTCCACACGGTGGAGAATGCCCTCTCCAAGGTGAAGGACGAGAAGGGCATGAAGCGGGTGGAGAAATTCTTAAAGGAGGACGTGTGCCCCGACTGCGGCGGCACCCGGCTGTCCGAGGCGGCCCGGGCGCCCCGGCTCCGGGGCATCGGCCTGGACGCGGCCTGCCGGATGTCCCTGCGGGAGCTGACGGACTGGGTGGCGGGGGTGCCGGACTCCCTGCCCGGGGAGATGCGCCCCATGGCGGAGAGCATCTGCGCCTCCTTCCAGACGGCGGCGAGACGGCTCATGGAGCTGGGCCTGGGCTACCTGACGCTGGACCGGGCGTCATCCACCCTCTCCACCGGGGAGCGGCAGCGGATGCAGCTGGCCCGGGCGGTGCGGAACCGGACCACCGGGGTGCTCTACGTGCTGGACGAGCCCTCCATCGGGCTCCACCCCTCCAACCTGGTGGGGCTGACGGCGGTGATGGACGACCTGGTGGCGGACGGCAACTCCGTGCTGCTGGTGGATCACGACACCCAGGTGCTCTCCCACGTGGACTGGATTATCGAGATGGGCCCCGGTGCCGGCACCGCCGGCGGGCAGGTGGTGGCCCAGGGGACCGTGGCGGAAGTGGGAGCCAATCCCGCCTCCCGGATCGGGCCTTTCCTGACCGGCGCGGCTCAGACGCCCCTGCGGGAGCAGACCGGTCCGGCGGAGCTCTTTGACCTGGGCCGCATCCACATCTCCACCGGGGTCATCCACACGGTGAAGCCCCTGGAGGCGGACATCCCCAAGGGGCGGCTGACGGTGGTGACGGGGGTTTCCGGCTCCGGCAAGACCACCCTGATCCTGGAGAGCCTGGTGCCGGGTCTGGAGGCCCGGATTGCCGGGAGGCCGCTGCCGGCCCACGTGCTGGACGTGACGGCGGACGGCGTGGAGCGGGTGAAGCTCATCGACGCCACCCCCATCGGCATCAACATCCGCTCCACGGTGGCTACCTACGCCAATGTCCACGACGAGCTGCGGAAGATCTACGCCCGCCACCCGGACGCCAAGGCCCTGGGGTACAAGGCCGGGGATTTCTCCTACAACACCGGGAAGCTCCGCTGCCCGGTGTGCGACGGCACCGGCTCCATCAGCCTGGACGTCCAGTTCCTGCCGGACGTGGACATCCCCTGCCCGGAGTGCCGGGGCTCCCGGTACAGCCGGGACGCGGGGCGCGTGCGGGTGCAGACCCGGTCCGGGGCTGCCTTCACCCTGCCGGAGCTGATGGCCATGGACATCCACACGGCCCTGGGCGCCTGTGAGGATTGGAAGGTGGTCCATCAGCGGCTCCAGGTGCTGGACGACCTGGGCCTGGGCTACCTGACCCTGGGGGAGGACACCCCCAGCCTCTCCGGCGGAGAGGCCCAGCGGCTGAAGCTGGCCAGTGAAATGGGCCGGGGCCAGGGGGACACGGTCTTTGTCTTTGACGAACCCACCATCGGCCTCCACCCCCTGGACGTGCGGACGCTGGTGGGGGTGTTCCAGACCCTGATCCAGCACGGGGCCACGGTCCTCGTCATCGAGCACGACCTGGACGTAATCCGCAGCGCCGATTATCTCATCGACATGGGCCCCGGCGGCGGGGAGGAGGGAGGCCGGATCGTGGCGGCGGGTACCCCCGCCCAGGTGGCGGAGAACCCCGCAAGCGTCACGGGGCGGTTCCTGCGGTGAGCCGCTCTCCGGCGGGAAACGGGTACGCCGCTTTTTGCGGCGTACCCGTAAAAAAGAGTTGCATTTTGGGGAAAAGCGCGTATACTGGACTTGTACATCAGTACGTACAATTGCATATGGGGAGCGTAACAGCTGAGATTGAGTGCACCGCATTCTAAACCCATGGAACCTGTACGGATAATGCCGGCGTAGGGAAGACGAGACAGAGATCGGACAGGGCAAATCGTGATTTGCCCTGCTTTTTTGTCCCAGAGCAGCCACACCGGGATGGGGTTCCTGGTGTGGCTGTTGCGTTTTCAGCCCCGTCCGCAGGGCTCCCCGGCAAAATTTTAAAGGAGGAACTGGTATGGGGTACACGACACAGATGGATGCGGCCCGGCAGGGCATCATCACGCGGGAGATGGAGGCCGTTGCGGCCGAGGAGCACATGGAGGCGGAGCGCCTGCGGGAGCTGGTGGCCAAGGGGCAGGTCTGCATTCCGGCCAACCGGAACCACACCTGCCTGAAGCCCCGGGGCATCGGCAGCGCGCTGAAGACCAAGATCAATGTGAATCTCGGCACCTCCCGGGACTGCATGGACCTGGATGTGGAGATGCAGAAGGTGATGAGCGCCGTCAGCATGGGGGCGGAGGCCATCATGGACCTGAGTTCCTTCGGAGACACCCAGGTGTTCCGCCGGAAGCTGACGGCGGAGTGCCCGGCGGTGATCGGCACTGTGCCGATCTATGACGCGGTGGTCTACTACCACAAGGCCCTGAAGAAGATCACCGCCGACGAGTGGATGGAGATCGCCCGGATGCACGCCCGGGACGGCGTGGATTTCATGACGATCCACTGCGGCATCAACCAGAATACCGCCCAGCGGGTCAAGGCCTGCAAGCGGCACACGAATCTGGTCTCCCGGGGCGGGTCCATCATCTTCGCCTGGATGATGCTGACCGGCCAGGAGAACCCCTTCTACGAGCGGTTCGACGAACTGCTGGACATCTGCCGGGAGTACGACGTGACGCTGAGCCTGGGCGACGCCTGCCGGCCCGGCTGCCTGGCCGACGCTGGCGACATCTCCCAGATCGAGGAGCTGGTGACTCTGGGCGAGCTGTGTCAGCGGGCCTGGGACCAGGACGTGCAGGTGATGATCGAGGGGCCGGGCCACATGCCCCTGAACCAGATCCAGGCCAACATGGAGATCCAGAAGACCGTCTGCAAGGGCGCGCCCTTCTACGTGCTGGGTCCCCTGGTCACGGACGTGGCGCCGGGCTATGACCACATCACGGCGGCCATCGGTGGGGCCATCGCGGCCACCTACGGGGCGTCCTTCCTGTGCTACGTGACCCCGGCGGAGCACCTGCGCCTGCCCACTCTGGAGGACGTGAAAGAGGGCATCATCGCCTCCAAGATCGCCGCCCACGCCGCCGACGTGGCCAAGGGCCTCCCCGGCGCGGCGGACTGGGACTATGCGATGAGCGACGCCCGCCGGGAGCTGGACTGGGAGCGCCAGTTCGCCCTGGCCATCGACCCGGAGAAGGCCCGCCGCTACCGGGCGGAGTCCACCCCGGAGCACGACGACACCTGCACCATGTGCGGCAAGATGTGCGCCGTGCGGAACATGAACAAGATCCTCCGGGGGGAGAACGTGGACATCATGGAGTGAGGAAACACCCCGCAAAGCATTTGCTTTGCGGGGTGTTTTTCAGAAGAGGGAGGATGATGCCGCAGACGGAGCGGAAATGTCCACAGGGGGCTTTTCAGCTGCCCTGGCCGTAAGCCATGGTCAGATAGCCGCGGTATTTCTCCAGGATCTGCCGCACCTGGTCCAGGGGGAGGGCGGGGACGAAGTTGCGGTTCCGGCCGTACATGTCCTCCGCCGCCACCAAAGCGTTGACAATGGCCTCCTCCACGGCCTCCGCGGCCGCTTTGAAGAACGGGTCGATGTTCTCGTCGGAGAGCAGGGTAACCTCCGATTTCGTGTAGGAGAAAGCCTGCTCATTGGCGGTGGAGAAGGCGAGGAACAGGTCCCCGGAGCCGGTCTGATAGCCGCCGCCCAGCCGGCCGATGCCCAGGGCCGCCCGGCGGCTGATCTTGGACAGCTGCCAGGGCAGGAACGGCGCGTCTGTGGCGATCACCACGATGATGGAGCCGTCGCCCTCCTTGGGGGACATCTTTCGGATGTCCTGCTCGTAGCCCACGATCTCCCGGCCAAAGGGGATGCCGCGGATGTTCAGCTCCTCCCGCATGCCGTGGTTGGCCTGCACCAGGACACCCAGCGTATAGGTCTCGCCCATGTCGGTCCGCACCACCCGGGAGGATGTGCCGGTGCCGCCCTTGAAACCGTGGCACCGCATACCGGTGCCGCCGCCCACATTGCCCTCCTGCACCGGGCCGGAGGCCGCGGTATCCAGCGCCGTGAGAACGTGCTCCGGAGTGACCTTAAAGCCGTTGATGTTGTTCAGCGTGCCATCAAAGGTCTCGCCCACCACAGGGTAGAAGAAGCCCAGGCCCGGGACCTCTTTCCCCTCCTTATAGGCGGGGGGGAAGAAGTCGTGGTCCACCATCCATTTGGCGGTGGTGTCCCGCACGATGCCCACACTGTTGGTGTTGGTGATCATCACGGGGCCATGCAGAAAGCCGGAGTCGTCAATCCAGTGGGTGCCGGTCATCTCACCGTTCCCATTCAGCACGGCCCGCCCCGCGAAAACGGAGCTGCGCCGCTTGCCCCGGGGGTGGATGCAGGTGACGCCGGTTCTGGCAAAATCGCTGTCCTTTGTGGTGTCCTCCGTGGATTCTCCCCGGATGACGGTGCAGAACCCCACCTCGACGCCGGGTACATCCGTGATGGCGTTCCAGGGGCCGCACTGCCCGTCAAAGGGGATGCCCAAGTCTCTTGCTCTCATTTCATTTACCTCGCGATTCTGCTCACATGTTGTTGGGAAGGTAAGTTGCCAGAATGGGGAAGGCGGTCAGGACCGCGATATGAATCAGCATGACAATGACGAATGGGATACTCCCTTTGATGGTGTCCATCATATTGTCGCTGCCGGATATGGAGTGTGTGACATAAAGATTGAAACCAACAGGCGGAGTAATCAGGGACATCTCCAGCAGGACGGTCAGTGTCACGCCAAACCAAATGGGGTCAAAGCCGAGCGTTGTCACCACGATGGGATAGAAGACAGGGACCGTGATGATCAGCAGATCGATGCCATCCACCAGACATCCCATGATCATGTACAGAACAACGATACAGGCCCAGATCAGATAGTGGTTAGCGGACAGGGAGCCGACGAACTCGCTGAGCTCCGTGGGAATATGGAGCAGGGAGAGAGCCTGCCCCAAAGCCCGGGCACCCACCACGCAGATCATCAGCTGGCAGGAGAGGATGGAGGTCTCCTTCATGGCCTTTTTGAACTTTGCCCAGGTCAGGGTTCTGTAATAGAAGACCCACAGCAGGAATGCGATGATACTGGCGACTGCGCCTGCCTCCGTCGGAGTTGCATAGCCGCCGTAAATGGAGACCATGATACCGCCGATAATCAGAATTACAGGCCACAGATCCAGCAGGGAGCTTGCGACATCCTTCAGATACTGCTTGAGTGAAATCTTCTCGGGAGGAGGCGCCCAATCCTTATGGCGGCTGCAGGCAACCCCGATGTAGATCATGAAGAAGGCCGCCAGCAGCAGGCCGGGAATGATGCCGGCAATAAACAGCTTGCCAATGGAGTTGCCGGTTTGCGCACCGTAAAGGATCATCATAATGGAGGGAGGGATGAGAACGCCCAGTGTTCCACCGGCGGAAATCGAGCCCAACACAATATTCTTGAAATAGCCCTGCCTCTCCAATTCCGGCCGGGTCACACCGCCCACTGCCACGGTAGTGGCGGTGCTGGAGCCGGAGCAGGCGGCAAAGATGCTGCAGGCCACGATATTGGCGTGGAGCATGCCGCCGGGGAAGGGGCGCAGGATCTTCTTCACGCCCCGGAAGATCTGGCTGCTGCATCCGCTCTCAATGAGAATTTCACCCATCAATACAAAGAGCGGGATGGCGACCAGGGAGTATGAAGCCACGGCATTGAACAAGACGCTCTCCAATACATATGCCATACCACCTTTTCCAAGAAAAGTCAAGGCAAGTACGCCTGTACCAAACAACGCAATGCTCAGCCATGTCCCGGTCAGCATGATGGCCAACAGGCAGACAACGATCAGTAACAAATCTAAACCCATTACTGGTCCCCTCCTTCCGTATCCGTCTCGGCCGGGATATTCAGCTCCACACCGTCGATCTCCGTCACCTTGGCCCGGGGATCGTCGGCGCGGTAGATCTTGCCGGAGAACTTCAGCGGCTGCTCGTCATAGATCAGCTGGATGATGCGGTTCAAAACGAAGAGGATCAGATCAATCAGAAACAGGATCAGACTGACAAAGATGCAGCAGGAGAGGGGCCAGAGCGTGATTTTCATGGCACCGGAGCTGACAACATTGTACTCCAGCTGATAGATCATATAGGACCAGGATTCGGACAGCATGAAGCAGCATACGAAAATAGTGAAAACACCCGCAAACAGGGACAAAATGATTTTCACCTTATAGGGGCATCTGCTGAAGACCAGATCCATATTTAAATGCCGATCTTCCCGAAGCACGTAACCAAAAACCAGGTAGGAGATGGGAATCAGAGCGTATGTCGCATAGTCCTCCACGAACAGCCAGACGCTTCCGATGAAAGTGCGGTTGATAACGCTTGCGAAGATGAGAACCGTGATGCCGATAATAATGATGGCAGTCAGTGCGAAGCATATTTTCGAGACCATATCGAAAAAGCTGTCTATTTTTTGAATGACCCGCACGATGCCGGGCAATGGTTTCATAAGGACCTCCTATCCGAACTCACTTTGCTTCAAAATCATAGGACAAACGGTCTGCGGGAACTATCCGGCATTTAGAGGAGACTGTTTACTTGATCCAGCACGGCCTGCCCGGCGTCTCCCGCGTCTGCCAGCCACTCTTGCCAGACGGTCTCCTCCATCTCCTCCCGGATGGAGTTTCTGAAATCATCCGAGGGAGTCAGAACCCGGACACCCTCAGACTCCAGCTGCGCCAGCAGCTCGTCGTTGAGCTCCAGCTCCGAGGTTTCCGGGGCGGTGGCGGATTCGTTCATGATCCGCTGGAAAATCTCCCGCACGTCGTCAGGCAGGGAATTTAAGGCCTCCTGATTGCACATGATGCCGTCGGTGGAGGAGGAAATCTCCCACACATTCACCGCGTCGATGAAATCGAACACGCCGTTGTTGTAGCCGATCAGGGTGGAAGTGATCAGGCCGTCGACCAGGTTCGTAGAGAGGCCGGTATAGGTCTCGCTCAGAGAGATGCTGACGGGAGTGCCGCCCAGGGCCTGGACGAAAGCGGCCGTCGCGGTGCTATAGCTGCGGATCTTGTGCCCCTCGAGAGAATTAGGCCCCACGGCATCGTATCCCGCGGTAAAGAGTCTCTGCGGAGACGCGGGCATGCAATGCACCATGGTGGCGCCCCACTTTTCCTGCAGGATGGATTCCAAGGTGCCGCTGGTGTCACCGGAGAAGTTGCCCCAGAGTGCCGTGAGGATATCATAGGCCTCATAGGCATCCACGGGCATTAGGAGGGGCAGCGCCTCCACGGACAAGGCGGGATCCACGGATTCCACGTATCCGGAGTAGAAATGCGTCAGTTCGGCGGTGCCGTCCGAGACGACCTTCAGCATCTCCTCGCCCTCGTAGGGGTGCTGACCGTACCAGTAGGTTGTGATCTGCAGCCGGCCATCGGTCTCCTCGTAGATCCGGTCAAACAGATCCTGCCAAACTGCGCAGCAGGCGCCGTCCTCCGGACCGTATGCGGAGTAGAAGGACCATTCGATGGTATCCGAGGAAGAGGAACCGCTGTCTCCGCTGTCTCCGTTGTCGCCGCCGCATGCGCAAAGGGAGAGGGTCATACCCGTGGCCATCAGCCAAGCAAGGACTTTCTTGAACGTCTTTTTCATGATTGTCTCCTTTCTTCCATTGCGGAATCACATTTTCATATTTGGTTAAATGTATGACAAAACAAATATTTTTATTTTATCAAACAGATAGCCAAATATTTATATTTGGATTATAGGCGGTTTTTTCGCGAGATTCAAGAGCGTTTTGTGCTTTTTTACCATTTGACTAAAGAATTATATTTTATTTTAGTCAATTTAAATATTTAAATTCGGACCGGGAAAGAAAACGCAAAAGAAGTTTGAAGATTTTCTGATTTTCTTTGCTTTTTGGCAGAATGTGCATTATACTAGTAACAAATCTAATCAGGATTTTCTCCATGATCCTGCCCGCGGCATCTTATTTTTGGGAGGTCCCTATGAAATCAACTGAGAGCATTGAACAGCTTATCAAGGATCACTACAGCTCCCTGTCGAAGGGATGCAAATGCGTGGCATCCTACGTGTTGGATCATTATAATATGGTGGCGCTGCTGTCCAGTACGGAGCTGGCGGAAAAGGTTGGCGTCAGCGACACAACGGTGATTCGGTTTTCCAAATCCTTGGGATTCAACGGATATGCGGAGTTCAAGAAGTCCCTGCGCTCGAATGTGTATGAGAGTACGATGTACGATACGCTGCAGGATATGAATGTCAACCGGAACGATCAATCCATTGCCAATTACATGCTCTCCACGGTGGAGGATCTGCAGGAGTTTGCCAGAACCATTGATTATCAAATGATCCGGTCCATCGCGCAGATTCTTTTGGATTCCCGCGAGATCTATATCGGCGGTCTAGGATCGGATGCCGTGGTTGCCAAATACCTGTTTACTTATGTGAGAAAAATGGGCTTCAACCCCATTCTGCTGGTGGAAGAGGGACACACCATGCGGGAGTATCTTCTGAATATCACGGAGGAGGACACGCTGCTGATGTGCAGCTATCCCAAGATGTTTCAGGACGAGCGGGAGATGGCATGGCTGGCCAAAAAGGGCGGGGCTACGCTGATTACCATCACGGAATCGGAGACTGCCGCCCTGCTCCTGGGCGGGGATTACAACATCTCCATCCGCCAGAGGGAAAAGACCTTTTTCAACTCCTACGTGCTTCCGATGGCTTTCTGCAATCTTCTCCTTTTGACGATTTATGACCTTGCCCCGGAGAAAGTGGATGAATCGCTCAAACGTTATACGGAGATCATCAATAGGCGGGATATCACCTTGGGTACTTGAGCACCTTGGCGTTATGAAGACTTCGCGGATGCTTCCGAAAAAAGCGGGACAGCGGGGAACTTTGAGGAATTGGAAAGCAGGCTGTTGCAGCCTGCTTTCCTTTTTGTCCATCGACAAAATTTTCCTTGACAGTTTCCCAACTTCATATTACAATACTGATTAAATTATTTTAATTAAAATAATTTAACTAAATGAGAGACGAAGGAGAATCGTTATGCTGGAAAAAGTGCGCGACGTGATCGTGGAGACCCTGGGCTGCGAGCCGGAGGACGTGAAGCCGGAGGCCTCCCTGACGGAGGACCTGGGCGCGGACTCCCTGGCCTTTGTGGAGCTGGTCATCGCTCTGGAGGACGCCACCGGCGTTAAGATCGAAGAGGAGGAGGCCAGCGGGCTGAAGACCGTGGCCGACGTGGTTGCCTACCTGGAGTCCAAGCAGCAGTAATGCCATCTCTGCCGGGGATTTCCCCGGCAGAGCGTATTTCTCCCAGAAAGGAATCGCCATGAACAACCAAGAGATTTTTGACCTGATGGACCGTTTCGCCGGAAGCGGCCTGCGGCGCATGAAGCTGACCCGGGAGGGCTTCTCCCTGGAGCTGGAGCGCGGCGGCGCCGGCGTGGAGTCCGCGGCCACCGCAGCGCCGGTGGTCGCGCCTGCCCTGGCCGCTGTCTCGGTGCCGGAGGAGCCCGTGGTCACGGCCCCCCTGGCTGGGATCTTCTACGCGGCCCCTGCGCCGGATCAGCCCCCCTTTGTGACGGCGGGGACACGGGTAAAGCAGGGGGAGACCATCTGCCTGCTGGAGGCTATGAAGATCATGAGCGAGGTGCCCGCCCCCTGCGACTGCGTCATCGACGCGGTTTTGAAAGAGAATGGAGAACTGGCGGCCTTCGGAGAGCCGCTCTTCCGGTACCGGCCATGCTGAAGCGAGTTCTGATTGCCAACCGGGGGGAGATCGCCCTGCGGATTTTGCGGGCCTGCCGGGAACTGGATATGGAGACCGTGGCGGTATACTCGGAGGCAGACGCGGAGGCCATCCACGTCCAGCTGGCCGGACAGGCGGTGTGCATCGGTCCGGCCCGGGCGGCGGACAGCTACCTGAATCAAGACGCGATCCTCACCGTGGCCAAGGGCACCGGCTGTGACGCCATTCACCCGGGCTACGGTTTCCTCAGTGAGAACGCGGAGTTTGCCGACGCCTGCGCCGCCGCGGGGTTGACCTTCATCGGGCCCTCCGGCGACAGCATCCGAAAGGCCGGCTCCAAGGCCGCAGCCCGGGAGATCATGCGCGCCGCCGGTGTGCCGGTGACGCCCGGCTCCGACGGAGCGGCGGCCGATTTGAACGCGGCGCTGCGGGCGGCGGAGGCCATCGGTTACCCGGTGCTGCTGAAAGCCAGCGCCGGCGGCGGCGGACGGGGCATCCGCCGCTGTGACAGCGGCAGGGACCTGCCCGCCGCTTTGGAGGCCGCCCGGGCGGAGGCCCGGGCCTGCTTTGGCAGCGACGAGATGTATCTGGAGAAGCTGATCCTCCAGCCCCGGCACATTGAGTTCCAGATCCTGGCGGACAGCTTTGGGAACGTGATCCACCTGGGGGACCGGGACTGTTCCATCCAGCGCCGGAACCAGAAGCTCATCGAGGAGGCCCCCGCCCGCTGCCTGACGCCCCAGCTGCGCCAGGCCATGGGGGAGGCGGCCGCCCGGGCCGCCCGGGCCGTGGGTTATGTGGGGGCCGGCACCGTGGAGTTCCTGCTGGACGCCGACGGGGAGCACTTCTACTTCATGGAGATGAACACCCGGATTCAGGTGGAGCACGGCATCACGGAGCTGGTAACCGGCGTGGACCTGGTGCGCCAGCAGCTGCGGATCGCCTCCGGCCTGCCTCTGGACATCACCCAGGAGGAGGTGGCGCTGCAGGGCCACGCCCTGGAGTGCCGGATCAACGCTGAGGACCCGGCCAGGGACTTCCGCCCCTGCCCTGGCACGGTGGAGTTCCTCCATTTCCCGGGCGGGCCCGGGGTGCGGGTGGACTCCCACCTGTACGGCGGCTACACCCTGCCGCCCTACTATGACTCCCTGGCGGCCAAGCTGATGGTCCACGCCCCCACCCGGCTGGAGGCCATCCGGAAGATGCGCCGGTGCCTGGAGGAGTTCACCCTGAAGGGCTTCCCCACCAACGCGGAGCTCAGCTACCAGATTTTGTACCATCCCACCTTTGTCCGGGGGGGCTGTACCACGGCCTTCCTGGATGAATGTCTGCCGCAGCTGCTGGATTTCAGCCGCCGGCTGCCGATTTCTGAGGAGCACCTATGAATACGATTTTTGCCCAGCGCCGAGCCCGGCTGCTGGCAATGAAAGCACTGCGGGACAGCTACATCCCCGCCGAGCAGGCGGCGCGCTGTCCCGCCTGCGGCGCGGAGACCCCGCGCAGGGCCGTGACGCAGAACCTCAGCGTCTGCCCCCAGTGCGGCTATCACGATCCCATCGGGGCCTATCACCGGCTGAGCCTGGTACTGGACCCCGGCACGTTCAAGGAGCTGAACGCCAAATATCCGGCGGCGGACCCGCTGGAATTCCCCGGCTACCGGGAGAAGCTGTCTCAGGCCCGGCGGAAGACCGGCCTGAATGAGGCGGTGGTCACCGCGGTGGGCGCCGTGGGCGGCATCCGCTGCGTGGTGGGCGTGCTGGACGGCCGCTTCCTCATGGGCAGCATGAGCACTGCCGTGGGGGAGAAGCTGACCCGGGCGATCGAATACGCCGCCAAGAACAAGCTGCCTTTGATCATCTTCTCCGCCAGCGGCGGCGCCCGGATGCAGGAGGGAATCCTCTCCCTCATGCAGATGGCCAAGACCAGCGCGGCCCTGGCCCGATTTTCCAAAACCGGGAAGCTGTATCTCTCCGTCCTGACCCATCCCACCACCGGCGGCGTCACCGCCAGCTTCGCCTCCCTGGGGGACGTCATCCTGGCGGAGCCTGGCGCCCTGATCGGCTTTGCCGGACCCCGGGTGATCCAGCAGACCATCGGCGAAACGCTGCCGGAGGGCTTCCAGCGGGCGGAGTTCCAGATGGAGCACGGCTTCGTGGACGCGGTGGTGCCCCGGGCCCAGCTCCGGGACGCCATCGCCCGGCTGCTGCGGCTCCACGAGAAGGGAGGACGCCTATGAGCGCGGAGCTGACCGCCGCGGAGCGGCTGGCCATTGCCCGCCACCCCCAGCGTCCCGGCATCACGGAGTACCTGGACGGATTGTTCACGGATTTCTTTGAGCTGCGGGGGGACCGCCTCTGCGGGGAGGACCCCGCCATCCTGGGGGGCGTGGCGCTGTTTCACGGCATGCCCGTCACGGTCATCGGCACCCGGAAAGGCAAGACCCTGGAGGAGAATGTCCGGTTCCACTTCGGCATGCCCAGTCCCGAGGGGTACCGCAAGGCGATGCGGCTGATGCGGCAGGCGGAGAAGTTCCGCCGGCCCATCATCACCCTGATCGACACCTCCGGTGCCTACCCCGGCATGGAGGCGGAGGAGCACGGCCAGGGCGAGGCCATCGCCCGGAGCCTCTATGAGATGAGCCAGCTGACCGTCCCGGTGATCGCCGTGGTCACCGGCGAGGGCAACAGCGGCGGCGCCCTGGCCCTGGCGGTGGCCAACCGGGTGCTGATGCTGGAAAACGCCGTCTACGCGGTCCTCTCCCCGGAGGGGTTCGCCACCATCCTGTGGCGGGACGCCTCCCGGGCCGCCGAGGCCTGCGAGATCATGCGGATGACCGCTCCGGACCTGCTGCGGCTGGGGGTCATCGACGAGATCATCCTGGAGCCGGAGGGCGGCGCCCACCTGGCACCATCCATCGCCGTGCGGCAGGTGGACCGGGCGCTCAGCCGGCAGCTGGCGGAGCTGGTGAAAAAAAGCGGCGGCGCCCTGGCCGCGGAGCGGTACGAGAAGTTCCGCAAGCTCGGCGCCCAGAAGGAGGACCCATGAACGGAATCAAAATCAAAGGCACCGGCCAGTGCCTTCCTCAGCGGGTGGTGACCAATGAGGATCTGGCGAGGATCGTGGAGACCAACGACGAATGGATTACCACCCGCACGGGGATTCAGCGCCGGCACCATATCTCCGGGGAGGAGACCATTGCGGGCCTCTCTGCCGCCGCGGCCCGGCAGGCTTTGGAGAACGCCGGGATTACGGCGGACCAGATCGGGGCCTGTATCGTGGCCACCCTGACGCCGGACACCCTGGTGCCCTCCGCCGCCTGCTGTTTGCAGCGGGAGCTGGGGCTGCCCAACGACATCCCCTGCTTTGACCTGAACGCTGCCTGCACCGGCTTCCTCTACGCCCTGCACACCATGGAGTGTTTGCTGAACGCGGCGCCCCGGAAATTCGGCCTGGTGGTAGGGGCGGAGCATTTGAGCCGCATCACCAACTGGCAGGACCGGGGCACCTGCATCCTCTTCGGGGACGGGGCCGCCGCCGTGGTGGTGGAGTGCCGGGAGGGCTGGCCCTCCATCGGCGCGGTGCTGGGAAGCCACGGAGACGACCAGCTGCTGCGGGTGCCGGGGGTGGAGCAGGACGAGCGGAGCCTCATCTACATGGAGGGCACCAAGGTCTTCAAGTTCGCCATCGAGGCGGCGCCCTGGTGCATGGACCGGGTGCTGGAGAAAGTGGGGAAGACCGTGGACGACGTGGACTTCTTCGTATTCCACCAGGCCAACGCCCGGATCATCGATCTGGTGGTGCGCCGGTACCATATCCCCCCGGAGAAGTACTACAAGAACATCCAGGAGTACGGCAACACCTCCGCCGCCAGCATCCCGCTGGTGCTCAGCGACCTTGTCCGCCTGGGCAAGGTGGGCAGCGGTAGCCGGGTGCTGATCGTGGGCTTTGGCGGCGGCCTCACCTGGGGCGGCGCCTACGTAGAATTTGAGTGAGGCCAGGAGAGAACAGTATGAAGAAATTGAACGAGATTCTGGGGACGGAGTTCCCCTTCATCCAGGGCGGCATGGCCAACATCGCCACCGGCGAGTTCGCCGCCGCCTGCTCCAACGCCGGGGCCCTGGGCATGATCGCCACCGGCGGCTGG